>NZ_JAKUFP010000008.1:0-177319 GCF_022663495.1 Bacillus cereus group sp. BfR-BA-01383 | reverse complement strand
TCCTGTTGGACCCGTTGCTCCTGTTGGACCCGTTGCTCCTGTTGGACCCGTTGCTCCTGTTGGACCCGTTGGACCGAGCTTAGGCACTGTCCCGTCGCAACTAAAACAGCATGAATCAACATGTACACCATTTTGATTATTACACCCACAATATCCATTTGTATTATTGAGCCATGAAGACATGCTGATCCCTTCCTTCAAATTCAATCTTTTAAACATAAGCAACGAATTAGAAAACACCTATCAAATAATAATAAACTGTATTCTATAGTGATAAACACTCGTTTATTCCATACATTCTAGTAATTATTACATGCGACATTCTCTCCTTTTGCTTGTACTTTCGCCTTCCTGCTTAAACGAAATTCCTCTTCTAAAGTCTTCATACATATACAAACTTCAATTCCATATAGCAAAATCCGTATAATTCGTTATTTTTCGTCAAAATTTTAAAAAAATATTGACACTTAAAATATCCTCATAGTATGATTTGGTTGTTGTAATTGATAACGATTTTCAATATCGTTTATTGCAAATAAAAAAATTATTTGGGGGCAGAAAATGAAGAAAATTATCAGTATTTTCATAGTAGTTCTTCTATTCGCTGTTGGATGTGGACAGCAAAAAGAGGAGAAAAAAGAAACAAAGACAGACGATAAAAAACAAGCTATAACAATTAAACACGCTGAAGGGGAAACGAAGTTAGATAAACCGGCGAAAAAAGTTGTTGTACTTGAGTGGGTATATTCAGAAGACTTATTAGCTCTTGGTGTTCAGCCTGTAGGGATGGCAGACATTAAGAATTATAATAAATGGGTAAATACAGAAACAAAACCAAGTAAAGATGTTGTAGATGTAGGAACCCGTCAACAACCAAACTTAGAAGAAATTAGCCGTCTAAAACCAGATTTAATTATCACTGCATCATTCCGTGGTAAAGCTATTAAAAATGAATTAGAACAAATTGCTCCTACAGTTATGTTTGATCCATCAACAAGCAATAACGATCACTTTGCAGAAATGACAGAAACATTTAAACAAATCGCAAAAGCTGTTGGAAAAGAAGAAGAAGGCAAAAAAGTATTAGCTGATATGGATAAAACATTTGCTGATGCAAAAGCAAAAATTGAAAAAGCAGGCTTAAAAGATAAAAACATCGCAATGGCACAAGCATTTACAGCTAAAAACGTACCAACATTCCGTATCTTAACTGACAATTCTACAGCTTTACAAGTTACAAAAAAATTAGGTTTAACAAATACATTTGAAGCCGGAAAATCTGAGCCAGACGGTTTCAAACAAACAACTGTAGAATCATTACAAAGTGTACAAGATTCAAACTTCATTTACATTGTAGCGGATGAAGACAACATTTTTGACACTCAACTAAAAGGCAACCCTGCTTGGGAAGAATTAAAGTTCAAAAAAGAAGACAAAATGTATAAATTAAAAGGCGACACTTGGATTTTCGGTGGTCCTGAGTCTGCAAAATCTTTAGCAACACAAGTAGCAGATGTAATGACAGCGAAGAAGTGATTACACGATGAATAGCTTACAACATACACTTCGAGCAAGTCTTGTATTCGGAGGAGGAGCAGCTCTCTTGCTCCTCCTTTTCTTTATTCATATCGGGCAGGGACAAGCAAACATTTCCTACAGTATGATTATCGATGCTCTTATCTCACCGAATCAATCGCTAGAGCATCAAACTTTAATCATGCTCCGATTACCTAGAGCTGTAATTGCCATTTTAGCTGGAGGTGCTCTTGCTGCATCTGGGGTCATTTTGCAAACATTAACAAAAAATCCACTTGCTGAATCAAGTACAATGGGAATTCATTCAGGTGCATATTTCTTTCTAGTAGCGGCTACAATTTTCTTACCGAAAGGTTTGCAAATTAACTCACTTCTTTTCACATTTATCGGTGGTGCAATTACTGCTTTATTTGTATACCGTATTTCTGGTGGAAAAAAGGGAACCCCACTTAGAATGGCACTAGCTGGTATGGTCGTTACATTAATGCTTTCTGCCTTCACCGGAACGATGCAGCTTTTCTATGAAAATGAAACAGCTGGTTTATTTTTATGGGGAGCTGGATCTCTTATTCAAAATAACTGGGATGGCGTTCAATTTGCTTTTCCATTTATTATTATTTCTTTCCTAGTTTTACTATTCATGTCTCGTAAGCTCAACATTCTCTTACTAGGTGATGATGTTGCTGTTTCTCTTGGTGAAAAAACCGCAGTAACACGTCTTATCGCCTTCATTGCTGCAATCTTTTTAACAGCAGTAATTGTTACTGTTGTTGGACCAATCGGTTTTGTTGGCTTAGTTGCCCCACATTTAATGCGTCTTATTGGCTATCGTCAACATTTTACACTTCTCCTTTCCTCCTTCTTATGGGGAGCCGTTTTATTACTTGGAGCAGATGTCGTTGGTAGACTAATAGATCCAACCGGGGCTGAACTTCCTGTCGGAGCAGTCACAGCAATGATCGGGTCACCTTGGCTTATTTATTTAGTGTATCGAATGATGAAGTCAAAACAATATATGAATGATAACGGTGCGAATGCAGCTGGAGCTAGTTCCCGCCATTACTCTTATAAAAAGGTAATCATTATATCTATCACGCTTTGTATTGCAACAATTGCTCTTGGCGTTGTAATCGGTAGTAATTCTTACATCGAAAGCATTACAAATGCCATAACGGGGCAATTAACACAATTTGATAAAAATATGATAATGAATCTTCGTTTACCAAGAATGCTAGTTGCCGCTATTGCTGGAGCATGTCTTGCAATAAGTGGACTTGTTTTCCAAGGCATATTAAGAAATCCACTTGCCGATCCTTCTATTATTGGTATTTCATCAGGAGCAGGTGTTGGTGCCTTAACTATTATGTATGTCTTTCCTGCACTTCCTGGTTTCTTCCTACCAATTGGTGCATTTATCGGCGGATTACTTGCAGTTGGTATTGTCCTCTTCTTCTCATGGAAATCAGGGTTTAGTCCAACAGCTCTTGCGTTAATAGGAATTGGTATTTCGGCCCTCGGCTCAGCGATTATTCAAATCTTTATCGTTAGAGCGAACTTGAATGTGGCAGCTGCTTTAACATGGCTATCAGGCAGTACGTATGCAAGAGGATGGAATCACTTAGAAAATATCATTCTATATCCATCGCTTATTCTTGTACCAATTATCTTTTTCTTAATGAAACAACTTGACGTTCTTGTACTTGGAGACGATTTAGCAACTGGACTCGGGCAGCCTGTAAATAAAACGCGTCTTGCTCTAATTGTGTTAGCGACACTACTTGCATCAGTAAATATCGCTGCTGTCGGTACGATCGCCTTTTTAGGCCTTGTTGCACCTCACTTAGCGCGAATCGTTGTTGGGATGAATCATCAAAGACTATTCGTTTGTTCAGCACTGTTTGGAGCAATCCTTCTTTCCATTGCTGACTTACTCGGACGAACAATTGCATATCCGAAAGAAATTCCTTCTGGTCTTGTTGTCGCTGTACTTGGAGCGCCATACTTTTTATGGCTGATGAGGAAGAGTGGGAAGAAGGTTAATTAAAAGCCAGCTTCATATATTGAAGCTGGCTTTTCTATTATGGCATAAAATTAATATAAGCTTTGTACATAAAATATATAACAAATGAATAGGTCTATTTTCTGACACTTTTACAAACATTCCCTAATTATTTTTATATTGTAGCAATATGTAATGAAATTTTTTCTATCAAAAGGGAATAAATCAAGTATCTCGAACTTAACCTATGAACATAATTAGGAGGGATAAATATGTACCAAACAATTGAAGGCTTTTTACAATCATGGAAATATGAGGCTGAGTCTACTCAGAAAATGCTCGATGCATTAACGGATAAATCTTTATCACAAGAAATTGCGCCTGGACATTGGACTTTAGGACGAGTTGCTTGGCATATCGTTACAGCGATTCCAGTTATGCTATCTGGAACAGGACTAAAGTTTGAAGGAGAGACGAAAGATTATCCTGTGCCAACTTCGGCAAAAACAATTGCAGATGAATATCGTAAAGTGAACGCAGCTTTTGTTGAAGCACTTCAAAGCAAATGGACTGATAAAGACTTAGCGACTATTAATGACTTCTTTGGTCGTCCTATGCCGAATTCTATATTTTTAATGACACTCATTAATCATCAAAATCATCACCGCGGACAAATGACGGTTTTAATGCGACAAGCTGGCTTAACCGTTTCTGGCGTATATGGTCCCGCAAAAGAAGAATGGGCTGCGGCTGGAATGGAAGCTCCTAAAATGTAACGACAAAAAAGGCAAGGTGTTCACGTTAAATAGACTAAACTAAGAAGAGGATATTATGTTCAATATATGAGCATATATCCTCTTTTCTTATACATATTAGATTAGTTATATAGATATTGAAAATATAGTTCAATATCTATTATAAAGAGAACGGTGTTCTCCTTTCCTATTCGACTCGCGAACAAGCTTATCATTTATTACTACAACAACATAGGATAGTTGAACAAGAACAATAGATCTTTATGGTAAAATTTATTTGTGTAAGAAGAAATGAGAATTTGATTTTGAATAAGATTAAAATTTACTAAACAATCACTGTAGTGAAGGTATTATGTTTAAGACGTAAGAGGAGAATAAATAGCATGATAAATCAAGCTGAATGGTTGTGGCAACGTATTATTGAAAGAGGATCAAATTCTGAAGGTAACTTTAAAGAATCATTAAATCTTCGGCCAGGTGCAAGTGATGAAGAGTTTCAACTTATTGAGGATACACTGGGGGTTACACTCCCTGAAGAAATGAAGAGCTTTTACAGAGTGTATAACGGACAAACTTGGGAACTCGAGGTGAATCCATTTGTAAGGAATTTGACTCTGTCCCCTACTTCTGAAATTATCGATAATTGGAAATTTTTACAGGAAGAATTCGATCCTGATGATGATTTAGAGCCAGATATTGAAAAAGAGCTTAAACCAGATCTTTGGAATTCTAAGTGGATTCCAATTGCAGAAAATGGTGGCGGAGATTATCTTTGCATTGACACAGATCCATCTGAAGTTGGAGTGTCAGGACAAGTTTTATACTTTTACCATGATTGGGGAAGACGTGCTATTGAGGCAAAGAATATTTTTGAATTCATCGAAATTTGTTTAAAAGAAGAGAATTGTGAATAAATGTACTTAAAGTAACGGGTGCTTTAGTTAAATAAGAAAGGACATTACATATTAGTCATATAAAATATGCAATGTCTTTTAATTTATCTAACTTTTTTCATTTTAGGTCTTGATAAATGGTTTCACCTTGTCTTTTTCTGTAACTTGTTTCATGTGAAACTATTTTTAATAAATGGTTGTTTTATGGAAAAGATACGTTAAAATGAATACATATTATGAGGAGGGACAACCAAATTGAATACAAAAAACAAAAAAATAGCTATGGGAACTATTTTACTAACTTCTATTATTGGAGTTATCAGTGTATCTCTTTATTTCACATATTATGGTACTCCTTGGGGAAAACAAACAGCAATTACAGAATCAAAAAATTATATTACAAAATACTTTAATCTAGACACGAAAGTCAAAAATACTTCTTACGATTCTAAAATGGATAGCTATGCAATCGCCTTTGAAACAATTGAAGATGGAGAGTTTACTATCGAATATAAAGGTCCTAATAACTTTAACATTTCCCCAGGAGTTCAAGAGTATTTAAGTAAACACTACAAATTTAAAGAGTAGTAACGAAACATACATATACAAAAAAAGAGTTGGTGTAACGCCAACTCTTTTTTCTTATTCTTGTCACACTGTTACATCTTCCCTCTCTATATTTTTAATTCCGTAATATGCAATCGCAACTCCAATCGCTGCAAATGCTAGTTGAAGGGGAAGAAAGGTTGCTATAGGAAACATTTGGTTGCCATTAATTGCGATTAGCACAACGATAATAGATGAAACAATAGTAGCTGGTACTGAACGTTTACGCATTCCGAAGTATAATGGGATTAAACTCATTCCCGCAGTTGCAATCGCTAACGGAACAAGGTTTATCCCTTCTTGCATTAATTGATCTACTGTGAATGGATTAGGAAGAATCGAAAAATAACTATCTATTCCAAAGAAAATTCCTACTACAAAAATATTAGATAAAATAACTGTTATGAATGTTACTATTGCTGTAATAGCCAACTTACTAATCATCATTTTCTTTCGGCTAATTGGATAAGAAAACATAAGTAATATTGTTTTGTTTTTATATTCATCAATTATTAACTTGGCTATTAGTACACCACCAAAAATAATAAATGTTGCTCTTACTATTGCACTAGCCATTAACAAAATCGCCTGTGGATCCCTTATTTCTGGATCTCCTTCTATTTGAGAAACGATGCTAACAAAGATCAATAATGCCAGTATAACAATATTTGCAATGACTGCTCTCTTCACATACCATCCGAGCTTAAATTTCTTCAGTTCTAGCTTCATAAGACGTAACATAATAGTCCTCCTCTCTTTTAAAATTTAATTGATATAAATTTCCTTTATCGTATCTATCTCAAAAGCAACCTCCTTCTTAAAGTCTTTTCCAGCGAATGTCTTAAAACCAAAAACTACACTAGCAATTGTAAGAAATAAAATAGAAATTACTATTATTTTCTTCACTGATCATACCCCAGTTCGTCGTTGTTTTACGCTTGCTTTACGCCACATCAATCTTGTCGATTTTGCGATACGAAAGATAACTAATAAAAATCCCTAATAAACAGAGCACTATTGGGATAGCTATAAAATTATAAAAACTTACTTGATTGTTTCCAATGTTACTGTTCATTATCATCCCAATTATTACTGCAGAAGTAATCGTTGTTGGTGCCGATTTCTTTCTCATCCCAAAAAATAAAGGAATTAAACTTATACCAGATATCATAAATGCATTTATAAAAGTAGCTGGAACGGTAGCTATTATTTCACCCATCGTAACAGGCGTTTCAATTACTCCCATCATTGGATTCATAAAAAGTATGAGCAAACTAATAGTGAAAGTAGCAATAATCATGCTCACAAAACAAAAACTAAAAACGATTGTTAATTTCGCCCTCATTAACATTTTCCTTTGCAATGGATACATAAACAATAGTTGCATTGTTTTGTTCTTATACTCATCAATTACTAAACGTGATAAAATGACCGAACTAAAAATAAGAAATGTCATCCTAATAAAGATGTTTGCTAAGGTCATATATTTTGTAAAATCAGTGAGCGCCGCATCTACTTCACCTTTCGCTCCTAACCCCATAAGGCTTACTGCAACAAAAATTGCTATAATACAAATCGCTACCCCTTTAAAGTAACTAGATAGTTGATGTTTCTTCCATTCGAGCTTCATTAGTTTAAACATATAAGCCACCTCCATTAAGCGTGAATGCCTTCTCCATCCATTACATTTAAGAAATACTCTTCTAAGGAACTATGTTTCTTATTAATACTTTCTATCTCTATATCGTTCATAATGAGTGCTTTTGAAATGGCTTGCTGCGTCACCTTCAATTCATACACACGAATCATATTTCCACTCATTATTTTGTAATTTCTTATACCGAGTTTATCTTCTAAAATATAAGCTGCACGTTTTACATCAAGAACAGTGATTTCAATGTACTCTGTTTGTTTTCCATTAATACTCTTCATTGAAACTTCTTTTATTAGTTTCCCATTTTGAATAACACCAATTGTATCTGCCATTTGTTCCATCTCGCCTAAAATATGACTAGAAACTAATAAAGTAATGCCATATTCTTTGCAGAGCATTTTAAATAAATCTCGCAATTCTTTAATACCAATTGGATCTAAACCATTAATCGGTTCATCTAAAATAAGTAGCTCTGGTTTTGTCATGATTGCTCTTGCAATACCGAGTCGTTGTTTCATCCCTAATGAAAAATCTTTTACTTTTTTATTATCAATGCCGTGCAGTTTCACTAAATTTAAAGCATGATCAATTGCATTTTTATCGTAATAGCCCATATATTCACAATGTAATTCTAAGTTTTCCTTTGCTGTTAGCTTCTCATAAAAAACCGGATATTCAATAATTGTCCCCATTCTTTTTAATACTTCATAAGAAGTGTCTGTTAACTTCTCGCCGAAAATTTCAATATCACCGCTCGTCGGTTTAATTAAATTCGTAATCATTTTCATAATCGTTGTTTTACCCGCACCGTTCGGTCCTAAAAAACCGTAAACCTCTCCTCTTTTCACATGCATATTAACACTAGAGATGACTTCTTTTCCTTCGAACACTTTCGTCAGCTGATTCGTTTTTAATATATATGTCATGTCACTTTCCCCTTTCGCACTACTCTATAGTTCTATAATAGACAACGGAAATCTCTTTTTTCTTACCCGTTTCTTACAAATTCCTTACGTTCAAAAAAGCTTGTAGAATCTACTTCTCTACAAGCTAAAACTGCATCTTTTTTAATACAACTGTAAAAATTGTTTTTTCATACGGCTTACTAGAAAGATGAATTTTCCCATCCATCGCTTCCACAAGTCTTTTCGTAATCGTTAACCCTAGACCGCTTCCTTGGTACAATCTATTTCTCGAATCTTCAAGTGTGTACATACGCTCAAACACTTTATCAATATGGGATTCATCAATTCCTTTTCCTGTATCCCATACGTCTATATACACGTTCGTTTCATCATCTCTTAAAGTCATACCGAGTGTCTTTCCATCGTCCCCATATGTAATCGCATTTGATATTAAATTATTTAACACTCTGCCTAATACTTCCTTATTTCCAAGTGCATATATATTTCTTTCTGGTATATCAATATGAACCTGAAAACCTTTCGACGTCACTAAATCATAAAAAGATAAAATCTTTTCGCGACAAACTTCATTCATATTTACTTTTGTCATCTCGATTGCTTTGTCACCAGATTCTAATTTTGCCAAATCAAAAAACTTATGAATCAGTTCCATCACTTCCAGCGTTTTCACATGCACCTTTTCAAGTAATATTCGCTGTTCTTCTTCACTTATTGTTTTATCCTTATTTAACATTTCTGTATATCCAAGAATAACTGTTAGTGGTGTTTTTAAATCATGTGAAATATTTGAAAGCATTTTTCTCATCGAAATTTCTACTTTTGCATGATCTGCATTCGTTTTCTGCTTTGCATCTAATAAATGATTAATCGCCACTAATAACTTTTGCAATTCTAGATCATCTGTCATAACGAGTAACTTCTCGCCTGTTTTTTCATGTACAATATCTTCTAACTTTTCATATGTGTATCGTAAATTTTTGCTACTAGTTTTCCTCATTTTATATTGTATGTAAATGACACATAACAATATAAAAATAATGCCCATTAACAGATTGACCATATTACATCACTTCCAACTTATAGCCGATGCCCCATAATGTTTTAATATATTCTGGATTAGATGGATCACTTTCAATTTTCTCACGCAATCTTCTCATATGGACATTAATAACGTTATCGTCGCCATAATACTCTTCATTCCAAACTAACGTATATATTTGCGCTTTTGTAAATACACGATTTTGATTCTTTACGAACAGTTTTAAAATCTCAAATTCTTTTAAAGTAAGTTTGATCGGCTTCCCGTTTTTTTCTACAGTAAAATTAATTGGATCAATCATTAAATCACCAATCTGAATCATCTTTTCTGTTGTTTCTGTAGCTGAATATTTCGTAGATCTTCGAATACCTGCTTTTACACGTGCAGCCAATTCAATCATAGAAAATGGTTTACAAATATAATCATCTGCTCCAAGTCCTAACCCAACAGCTTTATCAACATCTGTATCTTTTGCTGACATCATTAAAATTGGAACAGCACTTTTTTCTCGAATGATTCTAACGACTTCTAATCCATCTAACTTTGGCATCATTATATCGAGGATAACTAAATCAAAGGATGATTTAAAAAAAGCCTGCACCCCTTCTTCTCCATCAGACGCGATTGTAACTTGAAAGCCTTCTTTCTTTAAATATTTTTCCACCATCTCTTGAATTGAATTATCGTCTTCAACTAATAAAATATGATGTGACATATGCCTATCCCCTTTTTTACAAACATTAACAATTTAATTGTATCGTAACTGCTAAAGACTGGGAATAATTATTTGAATTTTCAAACCAACTTCCCTTCCTTCCTTAACAATGATATGATGAAATTCACTACTATTGTTCATAATTAACTTTATATAAAGGAGACTTATCATGTCAGAAAACAAAAAAGTAAGCTTAGCTGATTTAATGCGCGAACAACTTGCAAAGAAAAAGCAAGGAAATGGAAATGGTTCAAATAATACAAATCAAAGCCAAGCAACGAAAAAATTACAAAACCAACAAACAAAGAAAACAAACAACCAACGTAGACGTACAGGTGTATAAATGAACGGGCAAAAACGATCTAACATCGCGTCAGGTCTTGAAGTTGATATTGTATTAAAACAAGATCAACGAACTGGCAAGCTAACAAGAGGAATTGTAAAAGATATTTTAACAAACTCACCATCTCATCCACACGGAATTAAAGTACGATTACAAGATGGGCAAGTCGGTAGAGTACAAAATATTATTCAATAAGAAAAGGAGCTCAAGTAAACTCGAGCTCCTTTTTCTTTATTAACCTTTAATTTTCTCGATGAAAACTACTTTTAAATAGTCTCCCTCTTTAAACTGATCGATTGTACGGAAATCTTCTGGTAAAGAATGTTCTTCTAATATTTTATATTTGCCATTCATTTCTTTAAATGCTGTATCAATGAAGCCTTTAAACTTTTTCATATCGAATGCACTACAATTTGTAGAAGCAACGATAATACCGTTATTTTCTGTAATGGCAATTGTTTCTTTTAATAAATTTTTATAGTCTTTCGCTGCGCTAAATGTATATTTTTTTGAACGTGCAAAGCTTGGTGGATCTAGTACAACCATATCAAACTTCATCTTTTTCTTAGCTGCATATTTAAAGTAAAGAAATACATCTTCTACGATAATATCTTGTGCTTCGTAATCAATTTCATTTACACTAAACTGCTCAATCGTTTTACTTAAACTACGATTTGCAAGGTCAACACTCGTTGTTTTGCTCGCCCCACCAAGCGCTGCAAATACAGAGAAAGCACCTGTATAAGAGAACATATTTAACATCGTTCTTCCCTTTGCATACTTATCACGAATTTGTTTTCGTACGTTACGCTGATCTAAAAATACGCCAACCATCGCTCCGTCATTTAAATATACAGCAAAGTTTACACCGTTTTCTTTTACGATAAGCGGGAATTCACCGCGCTCTCCTGCTACGAAATCATCACCTTCAATGTATTTCCCTTTCGTATCAAAACGCTTTTTCTCATAGATACCTTTAAAGTTTGCCACTTTTTGAAGCGCTGCTACGATTTCATCGCGGAAAGTATAAATCCCTTCACTATACCAACTTATTACGTAATAACCATCATAATAATCGATAATTAAACCGCCAAGACCGTCTCCCTCACCATTTAGGACACGGAATGCCGTTGTATCATTTGACTTATAAAAATGTTTTCGTTTATGTAAAGCAGATTTGATTTTACTTTCAAAGAAATCCTGATTAATTTGCTCTTTCTCTTTTCTCGTTAAAATCCAACCGTATCCTTTATTTTGCTTTCCATAATAGCCTTTTCCGATGAATTGGTTCTTTTCATCTACTACTTTAATAATAGTCCCTTCTTCTCGGACATCATTTAAATTTTGAATTGCATCTTTTAAAATAAGCGGGTATCCACTTTTAATTTCTTTTATAAATTTCGGTTTTATTTTTATAGTTACTTCAGATCGCATGTAATGTCTTCCTTTCCATTTGAATGCTTTCTATTAGTAGGAAGCATATAAAAAAGAGGCTAAAAAACAGCCTCGTTTCACTATACCATATTATTGCTTCGCTAGTACAACTAGCTCATCTCCTGGCATAACTGTTATATATTTATACAATGTCGAAAACGTAAGACTACCGTCATTGTGACGAATCAATAATAGTACGTCCTCTGAATGGATCTCTTCTTTATTAATTTTTTGTTCTTTCTCAACTTGTATCGTTTTAAATGTATAACTCAGTTAACTATAGCCAAATCATTTCTTGATAGAAAATTTTATAATTAACTATATTTATATGAAAATTACAATTGACATTGAAAATGATTTTCATTATCATTAAAAGTATATGAATTCTTGAAAACCAATTTATATTATAGGAGGAATAAACATGATTATTGTTACAAATACAGCTAAAATTACAAAGGGCAACGGACATATATTAATCGAACGTTTTAATAAAGTAGGTAAAGTTGAAACGATGCCAGGATTTTTAGGACTAGAAGTTCTTTTAACACAAAATACAGTTGATTATGATGAAGTAACAATTAGCACTCGTTGGAATGCAAAAGAAGATTTTCAAGGTTGGACAAAGAGCTCAGCATTCAAAGAGGCTCACTCACATCAAGGTGGGCTACCAGAATATATTCTTGATAATAAAATTTCTTACTACGATGTTAAAGTTGTACGTATGCCAATGGCTGCAGCACAATAACTTTTGGTTTAATACTTGGTATAGAAGTATGAGAAGTAATGTATCTTCTCAACTTCTATACCTTTTCTTTTTTCAACTTCTTTTCACCAACTTCGCATGAACGACTAGTCTGCCAGCCTCTGGGTCCAGTGCATAATCACACGTAGAAAGTGTTAAAATTTGATCATCTACTGTCACTTTTGTATCTGTTTTATAGAGTGACCTTTCCTTAAGTTTTTCTAGAAAAGATCCATAGTCTTCATCGCTTCCAAAATCCGTTTCAATATAATAGAAATCAGTTGTCGTTGTATATACTGAAAATACTTCTACATCATACCCTTCAAACAAAGTATCGTAATACAATTTGCGATGAGACATAAAGAAATCTTCTTCTAACATTTTTTTAAGACTCCCAAACATAGAGCCATCTTTCATACGATGTCCGTATAAAATTGTATTTCGATTTTGAGATTTCACATCGTTACGATGATCCATAAAAATACTGCCTGCCCTCATATCTTCACCTTTATAATTACGGTATAAATAGTAATCATTATCTTTCGCTTGAACAATCGGATAATTAATTTGCGTATCATCCATCGTAATCCAACCAACTATTTCTGGATTGATTTTTTGTAAAGCTTGAAACTGTGTTCGTATTTCTCCGTCTTTTGCCTTTTCCTCTATCGGACTCCGCTCATAAATTTCTTGCGCCTCAGCCAGTACTTTACGATTTTCATAGTAATCCATAAAAATACCGCCTAATTCATACATAGAGTAGAAAAAGATACCTAAAAAGACGACTGTAAGTATTCGTTGAAAAAAAGAACTCTTTTTCTTTTCTTTTTTACTACTCAAATTATCACCTCAAAATAGAGTCGTATATTTAAATACCCATTGGTACCATATACAATCCTGTATCCTCATCGTGCTTTACAACAACGTCTACACCATATATCGTCTTAATCATATCTTCCGTTACGACTTCACCTGGCTTACCCTTCATCACAATTTCTCCATCTTTCATAACGATAATATGATCGCTATAACGGATTGCTTGATTAATGTCATGTAATACCATAACAATCGTTAAACCATGTACTTCATTTAACTCTTTCACTAACTCTAATATTTCAAGCTGATAATAGATATCTAAATACGTCGTTGGTTCGTCTAAGAACAGCATGGGCGTATTTTGCGCTAAAGTCATCGCAATCCAAACACGTTGCCTTTCTCCACCAGATAATGCATGTATTGGCTTATCACGCTTATCTTGTAGTCTCGTACACGTCAATGCTCTTTCGATTGCTTCGCTATCCTCATCAGTTTGTGTAGAAAAAATATTTTTATATGGCATACGCCCAAAACTCGTCAATTTCTCAACTGTAATATCTGATGGCGCCTCATTTTGCTGATGAACGACCGCTAGCTTTCTAGCAAATTCTTTCGGCTTATACTGGCTAATAGCTTTCCCATCTAGCATTACTTCCCCGCTACGTGGATTATGATTTCGCGACATAACACCTAGTAATGTTGATTTCCCACAACCATTTGGACCAATAATTGTTGTAATTTTTCCAACCTCTATCTCACTACTAACAGACTTTAAACGATCCGTTACATTATCATAAGAAAAGGTTACATTTTTAATTTCCATGAACTCGATCACTCTTTCTAAGCAAGAATATTAAAAACGGACCACCGATAACTGCCATAATCGTCGCCGCTGGAATTTCATTAGGCGGTACGATTAGCCTACCGATTGTGTCTGCCGTTAAAATTAATAACGCACCTGCAAGGGCTGAAAACGGAATAAGTACTTTATGATCTGATCCAACCAATTGCCTTGAAATATGCGGGATAAGTAATCCAACGAAAGCGATAACGCCCGCAATCGCAGTTGATACAGCTGCTAACAGGACAGCAATGGCAGAAATAATAAGGCGTACCCTTGTCACATGAAGTCCAAGGTTTTTAGCCGTTTTATCTTGTAAAGATAATAAATTACACCATGCCCCTACAAACAGTGCAAGTATAAGGCCGATCGATCCATATGTAACAAGTACTTCCACATCGCTCCATGTCTTCATCGTTATATTAGATGTTGTCGTCTGTTTAATACTTTTAATGAAATATCCGCAAATCGTAACGAAAGATTCATTTAAACCAGTAAACATCGCATTAATTGCTATACCGATTAAAATGATGCGCAGCGGACTTAAACCTGATTTCCAAGAAAACGAATAAACGAGATAACAAGCAAACGCTCCGCCTAAAAATGCGAATAGTGGTGTCCAGAAAAAGAACTGAGGAAATAGCGTAATGATAACAAGCGTCATAAAACTGGCCCCTGAAGATATCCCGATAACCCCAGCATCCGCAAGTGGATTTTTCATAACAGCTTGGAAGAGCACACCAGAAACAGCAAGCGCTGCTCCAGTGAAAAGTGCGATAATAATGCGCGGGAAACGTAAATCTTTAATGACTTCAACATCTTCATTTGTCCCTGTAAATATACCTTGTAAAAGCTCAAAAACTCCAACTTCTAGACTCCCTTTCACTGCCGAAATAGTAGTCATCACAACGAGTAATACAGTAACTATGAAAAAACTCCAAATTTTTTTATTCATCGTAATCTTCCTTTATTTATGAGATGTATCATGGATACATCTTTTTCTTTAGTTCATCTAACGCCTCTATAGCTGCTAAATTCCCCGTTGTTCCAAACAAACGCTCTTCTAAATCGTACACTCTATTATTTTTAACTGCGGCAAAGTGCTTCCAAATATCGTTCGTTTTGAATTCCTTATCAAACATTTTCACAACTTCATCTGGCATACCGTGTGCTGCACGTAAAATAATATCTGGGTCAGCTTTTTTTAAATACTCTGTATTAGAAGCTAAATACTCTACTTTTTCACCTTGTACTATATTTTTACCACCTAGCTGTTTTACTAAATCCCCAATATATGAGTGTTCTGTCGCTACTAAATAGCTTCCAGGCACTCCAAGTAAAATAAGGACTGTCGGTTCTTTCTTCCCTTTTACTTGTTTTTGAATGTCTGCAACCTTTTTATCAAACTTTGTTACGACTGCTTCAGCCTGTTTCTCACGCCCATATTTTTTACCCAGTTCTGTAATTGAGTTTTGCATGTTTTTTAAACTCGTTAAATTTAAAAAGTTTGTCTTAATGCCCGCTTCATTAAAAACTGGCTTCAACTCATATTCAAGCGTCGTAACAGATAATACTTCTGATGGTTTCATTGATTTTACTTTTTCCATATCAGGACTCATCGGGTTTCCAACACCCGGTAAACCTTTATAACGCTTCGGTAATGTTTTATAACTAGTTGGAACACCAACTAAATCTACTTCTAACGCATCCATAATTTCAGTCACAGCAACTGTCGTTGCAATAACACGTTCCTCACTACTGCTCTTTACCTTTTTTGCCGTTTCTTTTTTGGGTGATGAGCACCCAGCTATACTAAATAAAAGAATGATAGCCATGAATACACTCGTGATTTTCTTCACTCTCAATCACCACTCCTTTCAGTACAATATGAAACGAGTCTTGATGCATGAAACCATGCATCAAGACTCCAAATTTTACAGCCTACCTGCTCTATATTTACGAACTAATAAAGCAAGTGAACCTAATAGTAGCACCATGTATAAACCAAGTTGTGCTGTATCTGCAGTTTTTGAGTTTTTCTCTTTTTTTGCACCATTATCTGTAGCATCGTTTTTCTTCTTACCGTCTGCATTTCGATTAAAATCAGGATTACTGATTGTTTTTACATTGTCTACTTTCGGTGTAATCACTGGATTTTTCGAATCATTCTTCGGATCGTTTTTTGGATCCTCTTTAATAGTTCCTACTGCACCAATACTATTTGTATCAAATTGAATTTGTACGTCATAGAAATGATGGTAGTTCATTGAATCGATATCTACTTTTACTTTCGCATTTAATTTCGCAAATAAATCATCAATCTCAAATTCTACTACTCTCGTATTTACATTTTTATCTTCACTCACTACTTTTGCATCAACAAATGCACCAGCGTTTTCTGTTTGGAATTTCGTAATCCACGCACTATCTTTTAGTGTCACCGCAACATATTTTTTGCCATCTTTTACTGTTAATCTCGCTGGATTTACAACGTATTGATTCATCATTGAAATCTCATCCGTTTTATCTTTTAACACTTTAAAAGCAATATCATATTGACCGTCTTTTAAATTTTTCGGATCAACTGTTACGTGTCCATTTTTGTTATTATTTCCGCCTTGATTATTGTTTCCATCTTGGTTACCGTTACCACCTTGGTTGTTGTTTCCGCCTTGGTTACCGTTACCATCTTGGTTATTATTTCCGCCCTGGTTACCTAAAGCTTTAATACTACCTTTATCAAATGCAAATTGAATATTATAGAAATGATGGTAATTCATTGAATCAATATCTACTTTCACTTTCGCATTCAATTTTTTCGATAAATCGGCTACTTCTACTTCCACTACTCTTGTATCAGCTTTCGAATCTTCGCTTAATACACTTGCATTAACAAACGAATTGTTTTTCTCAAACTCAAACTTTGTAATCCATGAGCTATTCGTTAATGTGAAGGATACATACTTTTTGCCATCTTTCACTTTTAACACACCTGGACTCTTCGTGTACGTGTTCATCATTGAAATTTCTTCAGTTTTATCTTTTAACACTTTAAAATTGATGCTGTATTCGCCATCTTTAATTGTTTCAGCATCTGGTTGCTTGTCTCCATCTGGTTGTTTGTCTCCGTCTGGTTGCTTGTCTCCATCTGGTTGTTTGTCTCCATCTGGTTGTTTGTCCCCGTCTGGTTGTTTGTCTCCATCTGGTTGTTTATCTTCACTTTTAATTGGTTCAAGTTTGTCTTGCTCAAATACAAGTTGTACGTCATGCGTTTGCTTGTAATTTTTTGATGCCATCTCGATAAATACTTTTGTGTTTAGTTTTTTTGATAAATCGGCTACTTCAAACTCTACTACTCTTGTATCTTTTTCTTTATCTTCACTCACTACTTTTGCATCAACAAATGCACCATCTTTTTCCGTTTGGAAATTTTTAATTAATGAGCTACTTTTTAGTGTTACGATTGCTTTTTTCTTACCATTTTCTACTTTTAATACTCCTGGATTTTCCATGTAAGTATTCATTTTAGATTCTTCATATGTTTTATCTTTTAACACTTTAAATGGAATGCTGTACTCACCATCTGCAATTGTGTTAGAATTTGGTTGTTGATCTGGGTCAGGCTTTTGGTCGGGCTTCTGACCTGGATCCGTAGTTTCATTTGGATCTGGCTTATTAGCTGGGTCCTCTTTTTCATCTGGTTTTTCTACATGAATTGGTGTAATGCTATTTTGATCAAATGCGATACGAACGTTATAGTCATGATGATAATTTAAAAAATCAATATCTACTTTTACTTTCGCATTTAATACCTTCTCTACATCTTCCACATCAAATTCTACTACTCTTGTATCTTTTTCTTTATCTTCACTAATTACATTTGTCTCAACGAGCTGACCTGCCTTTTCTGTTTCAAACTTCGTAATCCATGAACTATTCGTTAATGTAAAGGATACTTTCTTTTTCCCATCCTTCACTTTTAAAGTTCCCGGACTTACTGAATATTGATTCATCATCGACTCTTCATCTGATGTATCTTTTAACACTTTGAACCCAACTGAATACTCACCATCAGCTAAAGTTGTAGCTGCTTGAACTGCAAGTGGTTGTAGCGTTGATACGAATGTAAATATCATTAAAAACATAGCAACAACAATCTTAAGATACCTGTTCAATGAAATAACGCTCCTTTATAAAAAAATTTAATTATTTAATACTGTTCTCATCAAATACAAAGCGAATATCATATGAAGCATTATAATTAATAATTGGGATATTAATTTTCACCTTGCCGTTTAGTTTTTTTGAAAAGTCATCGACTTCAAATTCTACGACTCTAGTATTCTCTTTTTTGTTTTCACTTAACACAGCCGTTTCTACAAATTGTCCATCTTTCTCCACTTGTAAACTCTTAATAGAAGCACTATCTTTCACTTTAAATGAAACGTATTGTTTTCCCTTTTTGACTGTTAATGTTGCTGGGCTTTCAAAATAACTATTCATTCTGGATGCTTCATCTTTATCGCCTTTCCACACAGTAAAAGCAATATTATACTTTCCATCAGCTAATTTGGTAGCAGCTTTTGCATCTTGTAAACCTAGTGTTGCGATAAACGTAAATAAAACAGCAAATACAGCAATAATCATCTTAAATTGTTTAAACATATATTCATCGCCCTTCGAAAGAGTTATTTACTTAACTTCACTTTACGAACTAAGAAAACACCCGAGATAAGAACTAACGCTGCAAATAATCCAATGCGGGCATCATCACCTGTTTTTGGGTTATCTGTTTTTTCAGCCTTGCCACTCTCATTTGTTCCTTTATTTGTATCTTTGTTTGTTTCTTTACTCTCTTCTTTCTTTTGCTCTTCTTTTACTTGTCCATCTTTTTTAGTTTGATCATCAGTTTTTGTTACAACAGCTGCATTGTTATCGCCGCCTACAGCTTTTACGTTTGCATCAAATGCAAAACGAATTGTGTAGTGGTGATCATAGTTTGCACTTGGTACAACAACATGAATTTTTACTCCTAACGGTTTAGATAAATCATCAACTTTAAATTCAACCGTTCTTTTATCTGCTGCTTCATCCTTGCTAATTACTTTTGAATCAACGAAATTACCATTCTCTGGTGCTTTAAATTCTGTAATCCAAGCACTATGATTCATTGGAACTTGTACTCTCATCTCACCATTTTTTACAATTAACTTAGCTGGTTTTTCAAAATAATCATTTGCCATTGAAGCTGAATCATCTTCCGCCTTTTTGATAACGTAGTTAATATCGTAAGTACCGTCAGCTAATTTTGCTGAAGCTTGTCCAGATGGCATTACGAGAAAAGCTAGCATACATACTAACGTTATGATAAATGCGGGTAATACTGAAAACTTTCTCATTTTGCTTACTTCCTCCTTGTTTATCTTTCGTTTTATAATTCGAAAATGATAATCATTCTCAATTTATGAGAAAAAAATAATCTCTTCTACCTTTATTTAATTGTCATTACTTTATGTAATATAAGTATCATTGATTATCATTCTCATTGAAGGTCAAAAAAATAATTCCCTTCTCTTTCCCTATAAGAAGCACTATACAATACTTCAATTGATTTATTGATTATCATTCTCAATTCACCACAAAAAAAATAACCTACCTATTCTATTGTTCTATCACCTCTTCTCCCAAAAATGATATAGTCATAGAAAACCTCTTCCCTTGCTCCCGTCACTTCCCTTCCAATATTTCCACAACTAAGTCAATCTTAGCCTACTCATAAATTTTTTGTCAACTATATTATGTATATTTTTTTAAATATCCGAATTTCCCTATATACGACTTTTTCTACAAAAAAAGAGACTTTCTATTATAGAAAGCCCCTTTTCTCTATTTTTCTACAGCAATTTCATGCTTTTGAAACTTAGAAACTATATAACCAAATCCTATACCGATTATACCTGGAACCAACCAACCAATCCCTACACTATATAATGGAACCTTATCCAAAATAGGTGCTAATGCTGCAATTTGAAGGTTTGCATTGTGCAATCCATCAAAGAAACTGATTACGAACGCTCCTACAATACCTCCTACATACATCGCTAATGGAAGACGAACGTAATTTTCAACAAGTGACAATACAATAAGTACGATCCCAATTGGATAAATTGCGATTAAGATTGGTAATGCTAATGCGTTTAACTGAGTTAAACCAAGATTTGCTACCATAAATGCCAATACACAGAAAATGAAAACAACTTTTTGATATGAAAGCTTCGGTAATAAGGAAGAAAAGTATTCTCCACAAGCAGCAACAATACCTACAGAAGTTGTTAAACATGCTGCTGTAATCGCGATACCTAGTAATAAAGTTCCGTAACTTCCAAATAAATGATTCACAACGTTTGTTAAAATAATTCCTCCGTTTGCGCCCATTCCAAGAGATACACTAGAAGCCCCAAGATACGCAAGCGCTAAATACACAAGTAATAAACCAAGTGCTGCAATAAGTCCTGCAAAGATTGTTACTTTCGCAATGCTGTTCTTATTTGTAACACCTTTTGCTTTTAAAGCATTAATGACAACATTTCCGAATACAAGTGCTGCAAGTCCATCTAAAGTTAAATATCCGTCAATAAAACCTTTAAAAAGAGGAGCACTATATGCTTCTGTCGGTGCACCAAACTCTCCCATTGGTGTAATAAGTGCTTTCACTACGATAATTGCAATAACAGCTAACAAAATTGGAGTTAACACTTTACCGATGCGTCCCACTAATTTCGATGGATTTAAAGCTAAATAGAAAGTTACTGCAAAGAAAATAAATGTAAAGATAACAAGTGGATATGCTTGACCAGCTATCTCACTTGGTAAAAACGGTGCAACACTCATTTCATAAGCAACTGTTCCTGTACGTGGCACACTTACAAACACACCTAAACATAAATAAATTGCAGTAATAAAAACAAGTGCAAATACAGGATGTACACGTCCCGCTAGCTCGTTAATATCTCCCTTTAAGGCTATAACAATTACTCCTAATAAAGGCAATCCAACGCCTGTTACGATAAAACCAAACAGCGCGATCCATACATCAGTTCCAGCACCTTGCCCTAACGCTGGTGGAAAAATCATATTACCTGCACCAAAAAACAGTGCAAATAACATTAAACTTATTGCAAACATCTCTGAAAACTTTAAAGATGATTTCATTTCCACTAACCCCCTAAAAAAAGTAATCACAAAATATTCTGAATTCAAACCAGTCACATGTTCCCTTTCAAGCATACTTCCCTATAAAAGAACGCAAAAAACACCCGTCCCTAACAAAGGGACGAGTGTTGAAATCGTGGTTCCACCCTTATTCTAATAAAATGAATTTATAACGAAATAAGCTCATTTTATAGCTCGTGTAAATTGATAACGGTTTTATCCGCCAAGAATTACAATGCATCATGTATGCAGTTCACTCTTGAAGTTTAGAGGTGGTAAGCTTGTCTTTTCGTATTAGGAAGCTCACAGCCTAAGGCTTCCCTCTCTGAGAATCGTAAAATACAACTCATGTCCTCATCATTACTTTTATAAAATATTTTGTCGAAACTTGTTGTTTTTTATTATATGAGCTATTTTCAAAAAAATCAATAGTTTTATTTTTTCTGACAAAAAAATATAGGGAGAAAACTTTTCTCCCTATAACTGATCAATTAATATTTTTAATTCCTCCGATGTAACGCTCCGCCATTTTCCAGATTTAAGCTCATTTAGCTCTATATTCATAATGCGCACTCGCTTTAACTTTGTTACAGTAAACCCGAAAGCACGGCTCATTCTACGAATTTGCCTGTTCATCCCTTGCGTTAAAACGATACGAAATGTTGACTGATCGACTCTCGTCACTTTACACGGCTTCGTCATGCCACCTTTAATTTTTACACCGCTGGACATCTCATCAATAAACCAATCCGTAAAAGGTTTATCGACTGTAACAACATATTCTTTCTCGTGCTCATGATCTCCGTGTAAAATTTGATTCGCAATCGCGCCATCATTCGTTAATAAAATAAGACCTTCTGATGCTTTATCTAGCCGTCCAACAGGAAAGATTCGCTCTGGATAATTGATATAATCAATAATATTATCTTCAATATGATCCGCTGCTGTACAAGTAATTCCGACCGGCTTATGAAAGGCGATATACACCTTTTCTTTCTCTTCTTTTGCAATAACCTGTCCATCAATCGTTACAACATCACCATCGCTCACGTTTGCACCGTGCGTACATATTTCGCCGTTAATAGCCACGCGGCCCGCTTTAATAAGGCGGTCTGTTTCGCGTCTTGAGCAGGATTTTGCTTCGCTTATGTGTTGGTTGATTTTCATAGCTTATTCCTTTTCATATATATTAAAAGCGTCAATCTATGGCAATATCATTATGCCACGATTGACGCTCCTTTACTTCGCAAAAACAACTAAATAAATAACCCCAATCACCAAAAATATTCCACAACAAGCTAACAATACTTTTGCAAGTTTGTCCATAAACATATAATGGTTTCCCCTTTTGTTTGGTTGTTTGCTATTTTAATTCGACAACTGTTACGCCTAGGCCTCCCTCGCCCATGTCACCGTAACGGAAGTTCTTCACACCGCGGTGCTTCTTCAAGTAATCTTGTACACCTTGGCGAAGCGCTCCTGTTCCTTTACCATGAATGATTGATACACGAGGATAGCTTGCAAGCTGGGCATCATCTAAGTATTTCTCAACGCGCATCATTGCATTTTCAAATCGTTCACCACGAAGATCAAGTTCTAATGAAACGTGGTAATCTCTACCCTTCACACTTGCGACAGCTTTTTTCTCTGTTTGCTTCGGTGTATTAATGTATTCCATATTGGACTCTTTCACTTTCATCTTCAGAATACCAATTTGTACGCTCCACTCTGTATCACTTACTTTTTCAAGTAGTTGACCTTTTTGACCGAACGTTAATACTTTTACTTCATCACCTGCGCGTAATTGTTGTTTCGGCGCTGTGTTTTTCACGTTTACTTTTTGTTTCTTCACAAGCTCTGGCGCTGCGCCTTCTAGACGGCTTTTCGCTTCAATAAGTTCGTGATCTTTCACGTTTGCAAGCTGTGCTTTACGCAATTGACGAAGTTCTTGAATAATGCCTTCTGCTTCTTTCTTTGCAGCTTCGACTTTTTCTTCCCCTTCTTTTTGCGCTTTTAATAATCGTTCATCGCGATCTTCGTTAAATTCAACAATTTGACGTTGTAATTCGCGATGAAGTTTTTCAGATTGTTTGCGAAGCGCTTCTGCTTCGTTCCAGTCACGCTCTGCGTTCTTTTGACTTTCTTCTAACTTCGCAATCATATTTTCAATTTTATTCGTATCTGTACCAATGTGGTTACGTGCTTGGTCAATAACGCGATCAGATAACCCAAGGCGCTTCGAAATTTCAAAGGCGTTACTACGTCCTGGTACACCGATTAGTAATTTATAAGTTGGACTTAATGTGTTCACATCAAACTCAACACTCGCATTAATAACTTGCTCACGGTTATATCCGTATGCTTTTAATTCTGGGTAATGCGTCGTTGCAACAACGCGAGCACCGCGGTTACATACTTCATCTAAAATTGAAATTGCTAGTGCAGCCCCTTCTTGTGGGTCTGTTCCAGCACCTAATTCATCGAATAAAACTAAGCTTTCAAAATCAGCTTTTTCTAAAATATCAACAATGTTCACCATATGTGAGGAGAACGTACTTAAACTTTGTTCAATCGATTGCTCATCACCGATATCAGCAAAGATATTTTTGAATACACAAATCTCTGATTCGTCCATTACTGGAATGTGAAGGCCAGACTGCGCCATTAATACACAAATACCAACTGTTTTCAGTGTAACTGTTTTACCACCTGTATTCGGTCCTGTAATAACAATCGTCGTGAAATCTTTACCGAGCATGATGTTATTTGGCACAATAATTTCCGGATCAATAAGCGGATGACGTGCTTGTCTTAAATTCATATAACGCTCATTATTTACGATTGGCTTCGTTGCTTTAATTCGCTTCGCATAAAAAGCTTTTGCAAAAATGAAATCAAGATTTGCAACTACTTCTACGTTCGATAAAACGATATCAGCTTCTACTGCCACTTCTTCTGTTAACATCAATAAGATGCGTTCGATTTCTTGTTTTTCTTTCACACGTGCTTCTTGAAGTGCGTTATTTAATTCTACAATTACTTGTGGTTCAATAAATAACGTTTGTCCAGAAGCAGATTGATCGTGAACAATACCGCCATATACGCCGCGGTATTCTTGTTTTACCGGGATTACGTATCGTTCATTACGTATCGTTACAATTGCATCTGATAACATCTTTTGTGCGTTTGAAGAACGCGTCATGTTTTCTAACTTTTCACGAATACGGCTTTCCGCAGTACGAATTTGGTTACGAATACCACGCAGTTTATCACTTGCGCTATCGACTACTTCACCGCCATCACCAATACAATTTGTAATTTTCTTTTCTAAATCATATAAAGATACAATTTGAGCGACATGTCTTTCTAAAATCGGAAGCTCGACACCATTATCAACCATATCTTCGATGAAACGTTTCATATTGCGACTACCGTACATCGTATTTGCGATATCAAGTAGTTCATTTGGGCTTAACATACTTCCAATCTTTGCACGCTTCACATTTGAGCGAACATCAGTAATACCACCTAATGGTGCACTCCCTTTTAAACGAATGACTTTCGCCGCTTCATCCGTTGTATCTTGCATTTCTACAATTTCTTCAAAGTCAGTGCTCGGCACTAAATTCTTCACTTTATCACGACCAAGTGAAGATGCTGTATGTTCAAGTAATTGTTCTTTTACTTTATTGTATTCTAATACACGCAACGTTCTTTCTAACATGTTGCAGGTCCCCCTTGTGTTACTTATTACGTTTAATATAGTCTAATAAACGTTCAATATCCCATGTGTTAATCACGTTATCTTTTTGAATCCAACCTTTACGCGCTGCTGCTACACCTGTTTCCATATCCTCTAACATTTCAAGTGTATGAGCATCCGTATTAATCGCTACTTTTACACCAGCGTCTTGTGCTTGTTTTAATAATTTCGCGCTTAAATCTAGACGGTTCGGATTGGCGTTTAATTCTAAAACTGTATTTGTTTCTTTCGCAAGTTCGATTAGTAAATCTGTATCTACATCATAACCCTCGCGGCGTCCAAGAAGACGTCCTGTCGGATGAGCAATCATCGTGACATGCTTATTTTCAAGTGCAGTGCGAAGGCGTTTCATAATCGTTTCACGGTCTTGTGAGAAGCTAGAGTGAATAGCTCCAATGACATAATCTAGTTCTGCTAATACTTCGTCATCAAAATCAAGCGAGGCATCTGGTAAAATGTCCATTTCAATTCCGCGTAAAATTGTAATGTCTGGATACTTTTCATTCATGCGCTCAATTTCTTTCGCTTGTTCGCGAAGACGCTCTTTCGTTAAACCGTTCGCTACTTTTAAGTATTGTGAATGGTCCGTAATCGCCATAAACTTATATCCACGGGCACGGCATGCTTGTACCATTTCCTCAATGGAAAAAGCACCATCACTCCACGTTGTATGCATATGCAAATCACCTTGTATATCAGAGAATTGAATTAAGTTTGGATACTCTTTAATTAATTCAATTTCTTTTCCATCTTCACGCACTTCTGGCGGGATAAATGGAAGACCGAAATGAGCGAAGAACTCCTCTTCTGTGTCAAATGTTTTCACTTCGCCTGTTTCTAAGTTTTCCACACCGTACTCACTAATTTTTTCGCCCTTATCTTTTGCAATTTGGCGCATTTTCACGTTATGATCTTTTGATCCTGTAAAGTGGTGAAGCGTTGTAATAAACTCTTCTGGTTTTACTAAGCGGAAATCGATTGAAATATCATATTCATATTGAAGACGAACAGAAACTTTCGTATCACCACTCGCGATTACTTCAATCATATTATCGAACTGTAGTAAATGTTCACGTACTACTGCTGGTTCTGTCGTTGCAATGATAAAGTCTAAATCCTTCACTGTCTCACGAACACGACGTAAGCTACCAGCGCGAGAGAAACGAATCACTTCAGCAATATTCGACAATTTCTCCTCTATTTCCCCGGCAATAGGCAATACCATCGCAATTGGTAAACGCTCTGGACGAGATCCTACTTGATCGATTGCTTCTAATATTTTCTCTTCTGTTTTCTTACCGAAACCTGCTAAAGCTTGTACTTTATTTTCCTCACAAACAGCTTTTAGCGAGTCCATATCAACAACACCAAGTTCTTTATATAACTTAGCTACCTTCTTACCACCAAGGCCTGGAAGTTTTAATAACGGTAATAAACTGCTCGGTACTTCTTTTTCAAGCTCTTGTAATACTTCGGATGTTCCCGACTCTATATATTCTTGAATAACCGCTGCTGTTCCTTTTCCAATACCAGGAATCTTTGTGAAATCTTCAATTTCAGAAAGGCTACGATCATCACTTTCTAGTGCTGCTGCCGCTTTACGAAATGCAGATATTTTAAATGGATTCGTGCCCTTTAGTTCCATAAACAGGCCGATTGTCTCTAGTAATTTAATAACTTGTTTTTTATTTACTTTCATCATTATCCCGCCTTTCTTTCATAGAAAAAAACTTCTCTTTCCGAAAAAAGAGAAGTTATACTCTGCTACCTGTCTGCCATAGTTCCTTCACCTTTTCAGAAAGAATCGGTGTATCGTCTACAATTATTTTGCTAATTGTTGATTTTTGTAATGGTGTTTGTACTTGTTCAATTGGAAGAATGTTTCCAACGATAATTAAGACAAACAAAATAATATACACTTCTAAAAATCCGAGGATTGCCCCCGCAAACGCATTTACTTGCTTTAAAACCGGTATTTCTGCAAACATATTTAACAAATTACCAAGTAATGAAAGTGCGATTTTTGTAATAACAAATAATAAGATAAACGCAAGTGCTTGATAAAATACTGTCTCAATATTATTTGCATCAATCCATTCTGGAACAGATACATTTTTATCAAATGGATACGGAATAAATTTCGCAAGTGCTGGCGCTAAATCTTTACAGTACCAGTATGCAACAAGGTATGCGATAATAAAGCTTGTTAACTTTACAAGTTGCAGAATAAACCCTCTGCGTAAGCCAAGGAAAAATCCCATAACAAGCAGTAAAATGATAATAATATCAATCATGTTATTCCATTCCTTTTTTTGTCATACTTTCTTTCAATTTCTCATGTTCTTCTTTTAATTTTATGTAATCGTGTATGACGTTTACCGCCGTCAATACCGCTAGTCTACTCGTATCAAGCGAAGGATTCTTGGCATTGAGTTCGCGCATTTTATCATCCACAATCGCTGCTACCATGCGGATATGACTTGTACTTTCATCGCCAACAACTGAATACTGTTGGCCATATATTTCTACATTAATTCGACTTTTATTTCCCTTTTGTTGTGACAACTCACCGGCCTCCAATCACGTACAGAATCCTAAAGTTTATAATACCATGAACCATCATATTATGGAAACAGAAAGAACAATCCGATATGATAAAAATAACAATATAAAAAAAGGAGCGACCATATTGTCAAATTCTATCGTAATACAAACAAGTTCTACAGTAATTGAAGACATGAAACAACAATATAAACAAGCGCTAAGCTCGAAAATTCCGCAAGGCGGTATCTTCATGGCAAAGGTGCCATCTTGCACGATTACAGCGTATAAATCTGGAAAAGTAATGTTCCAAGGAGGACGCGCTGAAGCAGAAGCTTCTCGTTGGCAAACTGTCTCTCAAACACCAAAAACAGCTGTAAAAAAATCGGTCGATTCGCATCGTTATGCTCCGCCCGCTTCCATCAGCACAATGTCTATTTTAGGATCAGACGAAGTAGGTACTGGTGATTACTTCGGGCCGATGACAGTAGTTGCTGTATATGTGGATGCGAAGCAAATTCCACTTTTAAAAGAACTTGGTGTAAAAGACTCAAAAAACTTAAACGATGCTCAAATTGCTGAGATTGCAAAACAACTCCTTCACGTTGTTCCTTACAGCTCTCTTGTACTTCATAACGAAAAATATAACGAGCTGTTTGATAAAGGAAATAATCAAGGTAAGCTAAAAGCTTTACTACACAATAAAGCAATTACAAACTTATTAGCAAAAATGGCCCCAACAAAACCAGAGGGCATCTTAATCGACCAATTCACGCAACCGGATACATACTATAAATATTTAGCAAAACAAAAACAGGTACAGCGTGAAAATGTTTACTTCGCTACCAAAGGTGAAAGCGTCCATTTAGCAGTAGCTGCCGCTTCCATTTTAGCCCGTTACTCATTCGTAAAACAGTTTGATGAACTAAGTAAAAAAGCTGGTATGTCTCTTCCAAAAGGTGCCGGTAAACAAGTTGATATTGCCGCTGCTAAGTTAATTCAAAAGTTTGGTAAAGAAAGACTACCTGAGTTTGTGAAACTGCATTTTGCTAATACAGAGAAGGCGTTTCGCTTATTGAAAAAATAACTACTTTTTAGTATCGACAGGATTTTTATGAACTAAACAAGGCGAAAAGAATTGAATTCTTTTCGCCTTTTATAAATGAACTATGGGCAAATTAATATGCTGTTTCGAATCGCTAATATACAACATTCTTTATTAAGTAAAAAAGGAGAGTCTCCATGACTCCCCTTCTTCATATTTAACTTCGCTTCTGCTTCTTATTTGATGAAGGTACTTTATGAGAACCCGTTTCATGCGTTGTTGTTCCTTGTCCTTCCACCTCTGGAGAACCTAGGACTGATCTAGAATGATCTGTTTTCACTTTTTTACTCATTGCACTCACCCCCAAGATTACTTTTTACTTAAGGGTAAAAAACTATTCAACATAACCATATGAACAAACACTCTTTTACTCTCGTATCTGTTTTTCACTAATGTCCCATAGACGTTTTGCGGCATCTTTATCCAAGGCAGCTTCAGACGTTTTTCCTATTTGCTTATCGGCATAGTAACAGCCACTATGATTAGTAACTCCAGTTGATTCCGCTAGCCATATTAAAGTTTCAGCACCTTCCTCAGGCGTACGAGAGAAAGGTTTCATTGCTGCCATAGTTAAGCGAGCAACCAGACCATTGTCCTGGTTAAAATTCGTATTCACTAGCCCCGGATCAAAGCTATAAGCACTAACACCCGTTCCCTCCAACCGCTGTGCCAATTCAGAAGTGAATAAAATGTTAGCTAGTTTTGTTTGTGCATAACGCATTGTAGGACCGCCCATGAACTTCCTAACACCACGATAAAGTTGTTCTGCATCTAAATCACCGAAATCAATTCCCTTTTTAGCCATTTTGTGACCGTGAGATGCGGTGGTGATAACACGAGCAGGAACACTTTCCTTTAAACGCTCCAACAACAAATTAGTGAGTAAGAATGGACCTAAATGGTTTACCGCCCAAGTCATCTCCAAACCGTCCTCCGTAAGCTGCCTTGTTTGAAATAAAGCACCAGCATTATTCACTAATATATCAATTCTCGGACACCTTTCTAAAATCTCAGTAGCTACCCGGCGTATAGATTGTTGGGAAGCCATATCAGCGAAAAATATATCTACCACTGCATTCCCATTCGTTAAATTTTCAATTTGAGTCATAACATCATTCGCTTTTACTTCATTACGTGCAATGATTCCTAGCTTGGCACCGCGTTCTGCAAATACCTTAGCTGCCGCTAATCCAATACCACTTGTTGCACCAGTGATTACTATATACTTGTCACGTAATGTCCATTTTGTATGACTTGGAATTTCCCCCATTGTATCAAAACCCCTTCCCCATAAATGTCGCATTCATTTTACTTATATATGAAGTGAGAAGGGAACTTTGAACAACATCTTTTCCAATCGTGAAACACTTTATAAAATTCGAGTTCTAATTACATCCTTTTCCAATAAAAAAAGCGAGAGCAATTGCTCTCGCTTTTTTGTATATTTTAGAATTCAGAAGAACCTGGAGTTCTTGGGAATGGAATTACGTCACGGATGTTAGCCATGCCAGTAATGTACATTAGGAAGCGCTCGAAACCTAGACCGAATCCAGCGTGTTTTGTACCGCCGTATTTTCTAAGTTCTAAGTACCACCAGTAGTCCTCTTCGTTCATACCTAGTTCTTTAATTCGGTCTACTAAAACGTCCATTCTTTCTTCACGTTGGCTTCCGCCGATTAATTCGCCGATACCAGGAACTAGAAGGTCAGTAGCAGCTACTGTTTTACCGTCTTCATTTAAGCGCATGTAGAATGCTTTAATGTCTTTCGGATAGTCAGTTACGAATACAGGGCGTTTGAAGATTTCTTCTGATAAGTATCTTTCGTGCTCTGTTTGTAAGTCAATACCCCATTCTACTGGGTATTTGAAGTCAGCGCCTGATTCTTGAAGCACTTTAATTGCTTCTGTATAAGTGATGCGGCCGAAATCAGAGTTAATTACGTTGTTCATGCGCTCTAGAACTGTTTTGTCAACGAAGCTGTTGAAGAATTCCATTTCTTCTGGTGCATGTTCTAGTACGTATTTCATTGCATATTTCAGCATATCTTCTGTAAGGTTCATTACGTCACCTAATTCAGCGAATGCAATCTCAGGCTCAACCATCCAGAACTCAGCTGCGTGGCGAGTTGTGTTTGAGTTTTCTGCACGGAATGTAGGTCCGAATGTGTACACATCACGGAATGCTAACGCATAAGCTTCAGCGTTCAGCTGTCCACTTACTGTTAAGTTTGTTTCTTTACCGAAGAAGTCTTTTGATTCGTCAACTTGTCCGTCTTCACCTTTTGGTACGTTGTTTAAATCTTGCGTTGTTACGCGGAACATTTCACCAGCACCTTCTGTATCACTACCAGTGATGATTGGTGTGTGAACATGTACGAATCCACGCTCTTGGAAGAACTGGTGAATCGCAAATGCTGCGATAGAACGCACACGGAACGTTGCAGAGAATGCATTTGTTCTTGGGCGTAAGTGAGCTATTGTACGTAAGTATTCAAATGTGTGACGCTTCTTTTGAAGTGGGTAATCAGAATCTGATAAGCCCTCGATATCAATTTTTTCTGCTTTAATTTCAAATGGTTGCTTCGCTCCAGGCGTTGCAATTACTTTACCTTCTACTTTAACTGAAGAGCTAAGTGGAAGCTTTGCAATTTCTTTGAAGTTTTCTAATTCTGTATCGAAAACGATTTGAACGCTTTTGAAGAAGCTACCGTCGTTTAATTCGATGAAACCAAATGCTTTTGAATCACGTAAGTTACGAATCCAACCTGATACTTGTACTGTTTGATCTGCATACTTTTCTGTATCTCTATACAGACTTTTTACTAATGTGTTTTCCATAGTGAAATGCTCCTTTGCTCATATATTTAAATACAAAAAAACCTTTCATCCATAAAGGGACGAAAGGTTAAACTTCGCGGTACCACCCAATTTGTCATAAAGACCAACTTTAACTCGTATGTAATACATACTTCCCGGTTTGTAACAGGCCGGATTCCCGTCTAAGTCTACTCTTGAATACAAGCTTCAATTTCGGTTAGCAACTCCAAGGTGTTCTTCACATATACCGCCTCATCAGGCTCTCACCGCCCCTGACTCGCTTTGGATTATAGTATATACTACTTTTCCTTATCATCGTCTTTCATTTTGTTAAACTAAAATTAATGTACTACATTCGAGAGAAAGATGCAAGGTGTATATCAACTGGTTAACACCTCGTCTAATAATAGAATAATTTTGTCGTTCTCTGTCGATAAGTCGATATCTCTTGTCGAAACGGCGATATAATTAAAGTTATGTTCGATATATTCTATTTTGCAGCGATATAATGAGAGTTGCGTTCAATATATTCCAATTTGCGGCGATATATTTATACCGCTGTCGATACATAAAAGAACTGCCGGAAAATATTCCGGCAGTTTTTTCATTACTTACGTAACTCCGCACCAAATTTCTCTTCTACCGCTGTTAATACACGGTTATGTGCTTCTGTTACTTCTTCGTCTGTTAATGTACGTTCTGCATCGAAGTAGTTCATAGAGAATGCAAGTGATTTCTTGCCTTCCTCCATTTTTTCACCTTCGTATAAGTCAAATAGTGTTACATCTTTCAGAAGTTCTCCGCCAGCTTCAGCAATGACTTGCTTCATTTCACCAGCTTTTGTTTCTTTTGTTACTACAACAGCCATATCACGTGTCATAGATGGGAAACGTGGAATTGCTGAGTAGTAAGTTTCTTCCACGTCTGCACCGAATACTTTTGCAAGAGATAGTTCGAATACGAATGTATCTTTCACATCTAATTGTTTTTGCGCTTCAGGGTGCAATTGACCGATGAAACCAATTACTTCGCCATCTAATACGATGTCAGCTGTACGGCCTGGGTGCATGCCTTCACGTTTTGCTGGTGCATATGTGATTTGATTTGCAACGCCTAGTACGTCGAATAATCCTTCTAACACACCTTTAACTACGAAGAAGTCTACAACTTTCTTCTCACCTTGCCATGCATGGTGAAGAGCAAGACCTGTCATAACACCTGCAAGATGTTGTTCTTCTTTCGGAAGTTCTCCTGCTTCTGTTGGTAAGAAGATAGAACCTACTTCATATAAAGCAACGCTGTCGTTTTTACGAGCAACATTGTATGAAACTGCTTCTAACAATTGTGGCACTAAGCTTAAACGAAGTTGGCTACGCTCTTCGCTCATTGGAAGTGCAAGGTTTACAGGTGCTTTTTCATTTGGCTCAACCATGTATTGTTTCGCTTTGTCAGCGCTTGTTAATGAATACGTGATTGCTTCATATAAACCAGCACCTTCTAGGAAGCGACGTACTTTACGACGTTTCGTTTGTGCTGCTGTTAATTTACCACGAGTCATCGTTCCAGAAGGTAATGTAACTGGAATGTGGTCATAACCGTATAGACGGCCCACTTCTTCTACTAAGTCTTCTGAAATTGTAATATCAGGACGACGTGCTGGTACATTTACATGGAATGTTCCTTCTACTTCTGTGAATGGGAATTTCAAGTTTGTGAACATTGTACCCATTTCACTCGCAGAAATATTTGTACCTAATACACGGTTTACTTTTTCAGCAGTAACGGATACTGTACGCTCTTCTACTTGTAAGTTATCAGCTTCTACTACACCTTCAAGTGCTTCACCGCCAGCGTATTTCGCCATTAAAGCAGCTGCGTGTTGAATTGCTTCAAATGTACGTGTTGGGTCGATTCCTTTTTCGAAGCGTGCGCTTGATTCACTGCGAAGACCTAAGTCTTTTGATGTACGGCGCACTGTTTGACCTGCAAAGTATGCAGACTCAATTAGAACGTTTACTGTATCATTTGTAACTTCAGAATCAGCCCCGCCCATTACACCAGCAACAGCTAAAGCTTTTGTACCATTTGTAATCACAAGGTGATGGCTTTGTAATGCACGTTCTTGATCATCTAACGTTTGAATCTTTTCGCCTTCTGTTGCTAGACGAACAACGATTTCTTTTGAACCTAATTTATCGTAATCGAATGCATGTAACGGTTGACCGTATTCCATTAAAATGTAGTTTGTAATATCAACTACATTGCTAATTGGACGAATGCCAGCTGCCATAAGGCGCGTTTGCATCCACATTGGTGATGGACCAATTTTTACGTTTTTAACCATTTTTGCAATATATAACGGGTTTTCTTCTTTCGCTTCTACGCTTACAGAAATGTAATCAGAAGTTTTTTCTGCTGTTTCTTGTAAGTCGATAGCTGGAAGTTTCACTTCACGGCCGTAAATAGCAGCTACTTCATATGCAACACCTAGCATGTTTAAGCAATCTGCACGGTTTGGTGTTAAACCAAGCTCAAGTACTTCATCATGTAAGTTTAGAATTTCAAGTGCATCCGCACCAACTTCAGCGTCACTTGGGAAGATGAAGATACCATCTGCGTATTCTTTTGAAACTAACTTTCCATCAATGCCAAGCTCTTGAAGAGCACAAACCATGCCGTGAGAAGCTTCACCACGTAGTTTTGCTTTTTTAATTTTGAAGTTACCAGGAAGTACAGCACCAACTTTTGCAACTGGTACTTTTAAACCTTTTGCAATGTTAGCAGCACCACAAATAATTTGTACTGGTTCTTCTTCACCGATATCGATTAAGCATTTGCTTAATTTATCAGCTTCTGGGTGTTTTTCACATTCTAATACGTGACCAACTACAACACCTTTTACACCTTTATTTAATACTTCAACACCTTCTACTTCAATACCACTTTTCGTGATTTTGTCTGCTAGTTCTTGTGCTGTTACATCTTTAATATCTACATACTCTTGTAACCAACGATATGATACGAACATATTTATCCTCTCCTTCCCTTACGCTCGTTTGAATTGTTGTAAGAAACGTACATCATTTGTATAGAAATGACGAATGTCATCAACGCCGTATTTCAACATTGCGATACGCTCTGCGCCCATACCGAATGCGAAACCTTGATATTCTTTTGAATCATAACCAGCCATTTCAAGTACGTTCGGGTGAACCATACCTGCGCCTAAAATTTCAATCCAGCCAGTTCCTTTACAAGTGCCGCAACCTTTGCCGTGACACATCATACAAGAAATATCCATCTCTACAGATGGCTCTGTGAATGGGAAGAAACTTGGACGAAGACGGATTTCACGGTCTTCACCGAACATCTTTTTCACGAATACTTGCAGTGTACCTTTTAAGTCACTCATACGAATGTTTTTGTCAATTACAAGACCTTCAATTTGCATGAACTGATGTGAATGCGTCGCATCATCGTCATCGCGGCGATACACTTTACCAGGACAAATAATTTTAATTGGGCCTTTTTCTTTATTATTTTCCATTGTACGCGCTTGTACAGAAGATGTATGTGTACGTAGTAGCGTTTCTTCTGTAATGTAGAATGTATCTTGCATATCACGCGCTGGGTGATCCTTCGGTAAGTTTAACGCCTCGAAGTTGTAGTAGTCTTTCTCTACTTCTGTTCCTTCAGCAACTTCATACCCCATACCGATGAATACATCTTCAATTTGTTCCACAACAGCTGTTAACGGATGGTGACAACCTGTTTCAACAGGACGACCTGGCAATGTAACATCAATTGTTTCAGTAGCCAATTTCGCTTCAATTACTGCTTTTTCTAAGTTACCAATTTTGTCATCTAGACGCGTTTGAATCGCTTCACGTACTTCATTGACTAATGCACCCATACGTGGACGCTCTTCTGCTGATAATTTCCCCATACCACGTAATACTTCTGTGATTGGGCCTTTTTTCCCTAAATACGCTACGCGTACGTCGTTTAAGCCTTTTAGCTCTTTCGCCTCTTCAATAAGCGCTAACGCTTGCTGTTTTAGCTCTTTTAAACGTGCTTCCATTTGGAACCCTCCTAATTTTAAAAATAAAAAAACCTCGCTCCCAAAAAGGGACGAGGTAAATTCGCGGTACCACCCTAAATTGACAGAACAAGTCTGCCCACTCATTAGTTATAACGATCAATTCTGACCGGAACGCCTTTACATATACATGGTCCTGGCGTCAACTCCAGAGGTGAATTCACTTCCGTCTACCATAAGAATGCTTTCAGTCTATGGCATTCTCTCCCTATATGGCGATTTTGTAAGCTACTCTTCTCTATCAACGTTTTTCATTATTTAACTTTTATTGTATGTTCAAAAAAGTTCGATACTCATTTCACCACTTTTTTATGAACATGTACTTCAACTTATTATAAGAAGTTTTTTATTTGTTCGCAACTGAACTTTGTAAATAATACGTTAAAATCCCTGCTGCAACCGCAACATTTAATGATTCTGCCCCGCCGTAAATCGGAATATACAGGTTTTGATCTGTTTTCACAAGAATTTCTTGGCGTACGCCACTTCCTTCATTTCCTACAATTAATGCAAAACTTCCGGCCGGTGTTACTTCACCATACGGAACTCCATTTTCAAGAGCCGTTCCATATACAGGGACGTTATTTTCTTTTAACTTGTCTACCCATTCTTCTAAGTTCCCTTTTACAATCGGTAAGTGGAAAATAGAACCTTGTGTAGAGCGTAGTACTTTACTATTATAAACATCAACACAACCTTCTCCAAGCACAACGGCATGAATACCAGCTGCATCAGCTGTACGAATAATCGTTCCTAAATTACCTGGGTCTTGAAGGCCATCTAATAAAAGAAATTTCCCATCAGTAAGAGCTACTTCTTTCTCATGCTTTTCACAAACAGCAAATACACCTTGTGTCGTTTCTGTTTCACGAAGTACTTTTACAATTGCTTCAGGCACAATATACATTTCCACATCATTAACCGTCCAATCTTTCGGAAGGTCTGTCTGATCTGAAACGATAAGCTCTGTTACAACTCCTGCCTTTAAAGCTTCCTCTACTAAATGGAATCCTTCTACAAAAAATAAACCTTTTTTATCGCGTTCTTTTTTCGTTTGCAGCTTTTTCCACTGCTTCACACGCGGATTTTGTACTGAATCAATGTTTTTCATAATATGTATTTCCCTCTCTTCTTGTCCTATCATTATAGCCTATTTTTCATACATATTTACATAAAAAAGAACAAAAACTAACGTCAGTTTCAATTCTGAAGAAGAGGTGAAAGTGATGAGTTTTAATCTACGCGGTGCTGTATTAGCGAATGTATCTGGAAATTCACAAGACCAATTACAAGAAACGATTGTCGATGCAATTCAAAGCGGTGAAGAAAAAATGCTTCCAGGTCTTGGCGTTTTATTTGAAGTCATTTGGAAAAATGCTGATGAAAATGAAAAACACGAAATGTTAGAAACACTGGAGCAAGGATTAAAAAAATAAACAATAAAAAAATCACCTTAGAAAAAACTAAGGTGATTTTTTTATGTCCACAAAATTTTTCTTTTCCTAAACATTTCTACTTTACTAACGCTGATTGATGGAGTACAATGTTCAAAATACATTTAAACCGATCGATTTTCTTCATATACACCATTAGATAAAAGGAGTGAATGTTTTATGCACCGTATTACGCTTGAACAAGTTTTTAAACACCACATTACACAAAAATATGTAAATCGTTCTGGAATGGTCCATGCGATTGCTGTCGCTTACCATGCGTTTCACTTAGCTAAAAAGCATCACGCCTCAGTCGATGCTGCGACAAAGGCTGGTTTCCTTCATGATATTGGACATCATACGTGGTACACAGGCGGCGAATGGGACTATGACTTATATAAAAAGAATGATATACATGCAATTAAAGGGGCAGAAAGAGCTCACAAATTGCTTATTAGATTAGGAGAACATCCGAAACTAGCAAAAGAAATTTCTATCGCAATTCTTCTTCATACAGATTCTTTCTTAGTGGAACAAGAAATTGAAAGAACATCTCTGCAAAACATTATTAAATGGGCGGATGAAGCAGATGAAGAACCCGGCGGAGCGCACCATTATAGAACGATTTCTTATGAAAAAGCGTTAAAAGCAATGCAGCAGTTAGATCGATTGGTAGAACGTGAATTGCAAATAGAGCAATCGAAATCAAATAACAAGGCAGAACATAGTTATCAATGAGAAAGAGGCATCACTATAGGGTGATACCTCTTTTATTATTTTTACTAATCATGTAACAAGAAGTTCAATTTAAAAAATTCTAACTTTGTATGTAATATTTGAACATAACATTATAAATAACAATACTTTATAATTATATATAAAAATATAAAAGAGGTGATTTTATACATGCAATCCACTACACAACTTCCATACGAACAGAAACACTCCATGTCATGGGGGCAATTTATTAGCTCTGTCTTATTTGCCTTTTTTGGAACCGGACTTATCACTTTATTTCTAGCATTACCTTTAATGATTTATACAGCTGGTCTCACAAATAAAAAGCAAATAGCCTTATATGATTCTATTGCAAATACTACAAGTATCGCATTGCAACTAGGGATTTTATTGTTCTTCATTTTTAAATACGAACCTGCAAAAAGACTATTACTAGAGGCATTTAACTTTAGGGCACTCAAAGAATGGCGTACATACATATACTTGTTCCTGTTTTTCGCATTAAATATTCTTCTTAATTTCATCATGTCAAATTATGTATTTCAAGACGCAACAAAACAACAATCTTCTGCACTAAACTTAGAAGTTTTTAATCAATATCAAACATTACTACTTATTGGCTTTGCAATACTCACACCCATTTTTGAAGAACTCATTTTCCGTGGCTTCATACTTCGCTTCTTCTCAGAACGCTTTCCATTTTGGATTGCAGCAGTCTTAACGAGTTTCTTCTTCGGTATCGCACACACATACTCACTCGGAGTCATGGTAATCACCTTCTTCATGGGACTTTTAATGGCGATTTTATGTAAGAAAACAAATTCCATTATTCCAGCTATGTTATTTCATATTATGAATAATACGTTGGCGTTTTTAAGTTAAAAAGAGGTATCATCCCGATGCCTCTTTCATTCTTTTATAGCAACTTCAAACTCTTCTTCTGTTAACACTTTTCGATCATTCGTATCATTACTACACATTTCTATCAAATTATATATATTTATTAATAATATCCAAAATAACCCTCATGTAGTAAAATATAACTCATTACATAGAAGGAGATTATTTATGTTGAGCTTACTTTGGATTTTTTATATGCCACTTCTTGTTTTATGCGGATTTTTTTGTGGTATTTTTTTAATTATTACTGGCATTAAACATCGCAAATTACTTGTTGGTTTAATAGGGCTACTCAGCCTCTCCTTTGTCACACTACCTTTTGTTTTTTGGGGTATGGGGGTGAATAGCGATACAATCCTTCCTATTTCAACTACTTTATATTGGATACTGTTTTCTTTAACTGGATTATTGGCGGGATTAAGTGGATTACAAGCAAAAATTAAAAGTATACGTAATATGGGGTTTATTATTTTTATTGCTGGAATATTAGGGGTTATCTTCTGGCAACTCATGTCTGTAGGGGATTCATTCTATATCCAATAGTTTTTTAGAAATCCACAAATCGGAGGTAATATAGAAGTGTTTGGACTATTAACTTGGATGATTTTGGCTCTTATTTTGATGTTATGCGAATTCATCGTTGGCAGTTTTTTAATCGCTGCCGGAATTAAATATCGCAAATTACTTACCTTTATAGCTGGATTGATTAGTGTATTACTTATCATTGTTCCTATCATTTGTATAGGTTATGGAATAGATTTAGAGAGGATGGTTCCAATTTCGGGAACTTTATATTGGTGTTGCTTCTCTTTAGCTGGACTATTAACTATTATAAGCGGACGGAAAATATCTAGTATTCGTTATATGGGGACGATTTTGTTTATAACAGGGCTGTGCTCCGTGACTGCTTATCATCTTTTATATCTAACTACATGAAAACATAAAAAAGCAGGGAAATTAATTCCCTGCTTTTCTATTTCGTTTATTGCCGGATGGTAAGAAGAATGATAACACCCAAGCGATACCTGCTAATATTGTTGCAATTAAGAAGGCATCATTAATACCGTTAATTGCAGATAGCTTTGAAATTTGCCCAAATAATAGTTGCGTACTCATTGCATCTCCTGCTTGTGCTGATCCGGCTAATGCCGCTAAGCTTTGACCCATTCCATGAACTTTATCAACTAAAATTGGATTTGATGTTGTTAACATATTGCCGTAATCCGCTACGTGAGCAGTAGTTTGTTGCGTCATAAGTGTGATTAATATCGCTGTTCCAATTGAACCAGCTACTTGTCTTGACGTATTTTGCGTTGCTGTACCGTGAGAAATTAATTTCATCGGCAGTGCGTTCATACCAGCTGTCATAATTGGCATCATAATGAATGACATACCAATTGAACGTATAATATAATCCGTCATAATAACGATATACGGTGTATCCATCGATAACGTTGTAAATTTATATGTCGCAAATGTTGTAATGGCTAATCCGACAATTGCTAACGGGCGAATGCCATACTTATCAAATAGTTTACCTGCTACTGGTCCCATAATCCCCATAATTAATGATCCCGGAAGGAGTAGTAGACCAGATTCCATCGGCGTAAAGCCACGAATATTTTGCAGATATACCGGAAGTAATAACATACCTCCGAATAATGCCATCGTTACGATTGCGTTAATTACTAATGTGAAAGTGAACGTTGGATATTTAAACACTTGTAAATCAAGCATTTTATTGTCCGTTGTTAACTCTCTCCAAATAAATACTGCTAAACCAATGACACCGATGATCAGTGTTATAATAACTTCTGCACTAGTCCAACCATTATTTCCAGCTTCACTAAATCCGTACAATAAGCTTCCTAGTCCAATACTTGAACTAATAACACCAAATACATCTAACTTTGTTTTAGACACCGGCTGTGCTAGTGTGAAGAATTTTAAAGATAAGAACGTAATAATTAAACCGACCACAAACATACCGTAGAACATTAAGTTCCAGCTATAATTTTCAATCACCCAACCTGTTATAGTTGGTCCGATAGCTGGTGCTAAAATCATCGCTACCCCTAGTAACCCCATCGCTGCTCCGCGTTTATGAGGTGGGAATAATGTCATGAAGATATTCATACCAACTGGCATTAAAATACCTGCACCGACCGCTTGAATAATGCGGCCCGTCATCATCATTGTAAAGTTACCTGATGTAGCACAAATGATAGATCCTACCGTGAAGAATAACATTGCAGCTACGAATAATTTACGATACGTAAATCGTGAAACTAAAAAGGCACTAATCGGCACTAAAATTCCGTTTACAAGCATGAAGCCTGTAATTAACCATTGGGCCGTTGAAGTTGATACGTTAAATTCGTTCATTAACGGAGGCAATGCAACATTAATGATCGTTTGATTTAAAATAGAAATGAACATACCAAGAATTAATACAGTTACAACTGCCTTTACATTCACATTCTCTATCGGCAATTGTCTCTTCAGCATTTCTTTTTCCTGTTTTACTTGCTCTTGCTTCCCTGTTTCTAATTCCACAACGTTAGAAGCTTCTGTTTCTTGTTTTTGTTTAATTTCTTTCTCTACTGTTTCTACCTTACTTACTTCTATTTTACTTACGGCTGGGACTTGTTCTTCTCCCACGTTCGTTTTTTTCTTTCGTAAAAGACGATTTACAAGGAAGAAGACGATTATACAAAATAGTGCATATCCTACAATTGCAATTGAGGACATCTCATCTCCCCCTTACTTATGAATACGAACTGACACATTCATTCCAGGAACAATATTTACTGATTTACTATGGTCTAAAGAAATTTTAACTGGTACAACTTGCTTTACTTTCGTATAGTTCGCTGTTGCGTTACTTGATGGTAACATTGAGAATGTATTTGCTGTTGTTAATCCAACTTGTTCTACTTTTCCTGTTAACGTTGTATCTGGGTATGCATCTACATACACATCTACTGTTTGGCCTTTTTGAACATCATCAATCGTTGTTTCTTCAATGTTTGCTGTTACCCATAAGTTATTCATATCAAATGCGTAAGCAATTGGGCTACCTGCTCCAACGAACGCATTTGTTGTTGCGTTTGATTGTACAACTGTTGCATTTTGCGGAATTGTTACGTCTACTGTTTGTTCTCCATTTGCTGCCGCTACAGTAACAGCACCTAATTTATCGTTCTCATTGTAATTTTTGCCCACTTCAGCTTTCCAGTCGGTTAATTTACCTGCTACTGGTGACGCAATTGGAATTACCTTTCCGTCAATTTTTGCATTGTCTGTTTTTAAATAGTTTTCCGTTTGATTGTAATAGTAATAACCGCCAATACCGCCGCCAACTAATACAATCAATGTGATAATGTTGATAATTACCATTCTTCGAAACTGATTCATTGCATTCCTCTCCTTATATCGCATATAATTTTTTTCTAAACTATTTACATCCTTATTGTTTATATTGTTTAATTGTTAATTATATTAACTTTTAAACAAAAAAATCACACCATCTGCAGTGTAAACTGTAATTCGTCTGCCTGCGAGCGGTGCTGATTACTGAAGGACTATCGTTTATAATTATAAATAATTATTTTGAATCTACAACCGACAATTTGAGTATGAAATGTCGGTTAAACAACAATATAATACCAATATGTTGTTTAAGTAAAAAAAACTAAACGAGGAGAAGTTAAAATGTCTATTAAAAATACAAATGATCCACGTGTAAAGCGGACGAGACAACTCATACAGGATGCTTTTGTCGCTTTAGTAGGCGAAAAAGGTTTTGAAAATGTAACTGTTCAACATATCGCAGAACGTGCTCCTGTAAACCGTGCTACGTTTTATAGCCACTACCACGATAAATATGACCTATTAGAAAAAAGTATTGAAGAAATGTTAGAGAAGTTAACGGAAGTAATTAAACCGAAAATTAGAAATAAAGAAGAGTTTCAACTGACATTCGATTCACCACATCCGACATTTTTGGCTTTATTTGAGCATATTGCAGAAAACGCTAAGTTTTATAACGTTATGCTTGGTGATAAAGCAGCTGGAAACTATACTCATAAAATGCTGAAAACAATTCAAACATATTTAACTTTAAGCTTATCTATTTCACAGCCGAACGACGAAAAGCTTATGGTCCCTCGTGATATCCTCATTAGCTATGTTACTGGTGCTCATCTAGGAATGATTATGTCATGGCTTAAAAAGGGTATGATCTATACCCCACATTTTATGGCAATGCAATTAACGCGCTTAATTATTTTAGGAACCCATACTGCCGCAGGATTAGAAAGGCCTTTTTAAAACATAAAAAGCGAAGGTGGTTATCCTTCGCTTTTTCTTATTAATTAAATGTAATGTTATGTACAGCCTCTTTATCAAGACGTTTAATAACTTCTACAATTAACTTCACTGCATTTTCATAATCATCACGGTGTAACATTGCCGCATGTGAATGGATGTAGCGTGTCGCAATTGTAATTGCCATAGATGGAATACCGTTTACAGCAATGTGAATTGCTCCTGCATCCGTTCCACCACCCGCTACAGAATCATATTGGTATGGAATTTGTAACTCATCAGCAACATCAACTACAAAGTCACGTAAACCTGTATGACCAATAACAGAAGCATCATATAAAATAATCTGCGGTCCATCACCCATTTTACTTTGTGCTTCTTTTGCCGTTACACCAGGTGTATCCCCAGCGATACCAACATCTACTGCGAATGCGATATCTGGTTTAATATAGTTTGCAGATGTTTTTGCACCACGAAGACCGACTTCTTCTTGTACAGTCCCTACGCCATATACAACGTTTGGATGCTTTTCATCTTTTAATTGTTTTAATACATCAATCGCAATTGCACAACCAATTCGGTTATCCCATGCTTTTGCAAGTAACATTTTTTCATTCTTCATCACTTGGAATTCAAAGTAAGGTACAACTTGATCTCCAGGTCGTACGCCCCACTCTGTCGCTTCTTCTTGGCTAGAAGCACCGATATCGATGAACATGTCTTTAATTTCAACTGGCTTTTTACGTGCTTCTGGAGGTAAAATGTGCGGTGGTTTTGAACCAATTACACCTGTTACATCTCCTTTACGCGTTACAATCGTTACGCGCTGTGCAAGCATAACTTGTGACCACCAGCCACCAACCGTTTGGAAACGAAGGAAACCTTTGTCATCAATTTGCGTAATCATAAAGCCAACTTCATCTAAATGACCTGCAACCATAATTTTCGGGCCGTTTTCTTCCCCTACTTTTTTCGCAACTAAACTTCCTAAATTATCAGTAGAAAGTTCGTCCGCAAACGGCTCGATATATTTCTTCATTACTTCACGTGGTTCACGCTCATTACCAGCAATACCACGTGCATCCGTTAATTCTTTTAGCATTGTCAATGTCGAGTCTAATTTTGTCATTGCCAACACCCTCCTTTTTCTTCAGTCACTTCATTATACAATAATTAAATTGAAATATTCAAAAATTAAATCAGTATCCTTGTGTTTGACGCTGATGATTCACTTCATTTTTATCTAAATAAGCCTTTTCAATCTCTTCTTGTTCAAATTCAAGCGCTTGTCCAAGTCGAAGATAGCTTGTAAATAATTCAATATAGTTCGTAATAGATGGTTGATCTGTAAAACGAATCACTTTCGCATATGTGTCTAAGAAAATTTCTACTTGTGTTTTATTCGTTTGTGCACATTTATAGAATAGGAAGTTTTTATCAATACCTAAATCAATTCCGATTGATAAAATAAAATGCAAACCATCCACGTATTCTTCTAATATTACTTCACGTTCCGAAGCTGGTTTTTTGCTCCAATATTTAAAACAACGTGTTTCGTTTGCAAGTTCTCCAATTTCTACAAGAAGAGCTAACATTTTTTCTTTCAACAACTTTTTCGGCTGTAAGTCATGTTCTTTCACAATACGGTCATCTAATTCTTTTTGTAATTTAAATAGTTGTAGTAAGTCCATTCTATTGTCCTCCTCCAACATCGCATTTTACGCAACAATGTTGTTTCATCTCAAAGTTCATTATTATTTTTCAGTTCTTATTAACAAGTCAGCTACCTACATCTTTATAAAGATAGCTTGTCCTTAATTTACAAATACGTTTCAATCATCACTATTAGATTGTTCACCCGATTGGTTATCGCTAATACTTAGCCGAGGGTAGTACACCACTGATTAAAGTTTTACTTTATCTGATGAAAGTTCCATATCATCTTTCCATTATAGCAGTGTCGTTTCGGCTAGGAAAGATACACTTCATTAAGAATGAGTGCAAATAAAAAAAGGCAGGAGGATTCTCCTGCTTTATATATATATTCTTTTATATTGCTATGATTTTTATATTAATTTTGTCATATCGATAATAAATGGAGAATTTTACAAATAATAAATACAAATAAAAAAACCTTAGAAGAAAAATCTTCTAAGGTTTTGATTAATTAGTTAATGTTGTTTTTTGCAACTGTTGCTAATTCAGCGAAAGCTTTTTCGTCATGAACAGCTAAGTCAGCAAGCATCTTGCGGTTAACTTCGATGCCAGCATTTTTAAGACCGTGCATTAAGCGGCTGTAAGAAAGACCATTCATACGAGCTGCTGCGTTGATACGTGTGATCCATAATTTACGGAAGTCACGTTTCTTTTGACGACGGTCACGGAATGCATACATTAGAGATTTCATAACCTGTTGGTTAGCAACCTTGAATAATGTATTTTTAGAACCGTAATAACCTTTTGCTAATTTTATTACTTTTTTACGACGTTGACGAGTAACTGTACCACCTTTTACTCTTGGCATAATATTACCTCCTAATTGTTCTATATATCAGCCGAACTTATTTTAAGTTGTCAAGCATTTGACGAATGCGTTTGAAGTCACCAGCGCTTACTACACCAGCTTTACGTAGTTTACGTTTAGCTTTTGTAGATTTGTTAGCGAATAAATGGCTTGTGTAAGCGTGAGAACGTTTCAGTTTACCTGATCCAGTCTTTTTGAAACGCTTTGCAGCGCCGCGATGAGTTTTTTGTTTAGGCATAGGTATTTCCTCCTCTATCTATTACTTATCGTTTTTCGGTGCTAAAACTAAGAACATACTACGTCCTTCCATTTTAGGCTTAGATTCGATTGTACTAACTTCAGCACAAGCTTCTGAGAAGCGATCTAAAACACGTTGACCGATTTCTTTATGAGTAATGGCACGTCCTTTAAAGCGAATTGACGCTTTAACCTTGTCGCCTTTCTCTAAAAACTTGATAGCATTACGAAGTTTTGTGTTAAAGTCGTGTTCATCAATTGTTGGACTTAAACGAACTTCTTTCATGCTAATTACTTTTTGATTTTTGCGCTGTTCTTTTTCTTTCTTCTGTTGCTCAAAGCGGAATTTACCGTAGTCCATAATGCGGCATACTGGCGGTTTCGCATTTGGAGCAACTAATACTAAATCAAGATTAAGATTTGCAGCTAAGTCTAAAGCGTCATTACGAGACTTGATTCCAAGTTGATCGCCATTTGCACCAACTAAACGTACTTCACGTGCACGAATTTGCTCGTTAATCATCATATCCTTGCTAATAGTAAGCCACCTCCAAGGTTTTCTCAGAACATATTTTGTAGTCATAGAACCCGACAAAAAAAGTGCGGGCATACGACACCCACACTTGTAAAATCTTAAGTAAGAAATACATTTACCTGCTAACTGCGAATGCGTCCATCAGGTGAGAAGCGGGTGCTTCTACTTGTTCCACAAAACAATATTCTATTATCCTTGATGAGTTTATCATAGGACATGACGTCTGTCAAGAAGACGCGATGTGTTTTACTAACAACAAGAAATATTGTAACAAACAACTAGCATACTTGCAATACTTTTTTATGATAAGTGTCACTTGGTTATTTTTTCTAATTTTCCTCACTTATATTACATAGAAAAGCCGCGGTATACCGCGGCTTTGTCTTAGCGTTTGCCTTCTACTTTAATCATGTCAACAAAAGCATCTAATGCGATTGTTTCTGATTTTTGTTCACCATATTTACGTACATTTACGCCGTTTTCAGTTACTTCATTGTCACCTACTACAAGCATGTACGGAATTTTTTGCATTTGCGCTTCACGGATTTTGTAACCGATTTTCTCTTCACGAGTATCTAATTCAACACGGATGCCAGCGCGTCGTAATTCATCTTGTACTTTCTTCGCGTAGTCTAAATGTACTTGCGGAGAAACTGGAATTACTTGTACTTGAACTGGAGCTAACCAAGTTGGGAATGCACCTTTGTATTCTTCAATTAAGAAGGCAACAAAGCGTTCCATAGTTGATACAACACCACGGTGAATTACAACTGGACGATGTTGTTTACCGTCTTCACCAACGTAATTTAATTCAAAGCGTTCTGGAAGTAAGAAGTCTAATTGTACAGTTGAAAGTGTTTCGTCTTTTCCAAGAGCAGTACGAACTTGAACATCAAGTTTTGGACCGTAGAATGCTGCTTCACCTTCAGCTTCGTAGTAATCAAGACCCATTTCATCCATCGCTTCTTTTAACATACCTTGTGCTTTTTCCCACATCTCGTCATCAGCATAATACTTTTTAGTATCTGCTGGATCACGATAAGATAGACGGAATGAGTAGTTCTCTAAACCGAAATCTTTGTACACTTCTAGAGTTAAGTTCACAACGCGTTTTAACTCTTCTTTAATTTGATCTGGACGAACGAAAATGTGCGCATCGTTTAAAGTCATTCCGCGTACACGTTGTAATCCAGATAACGCACCTGACATTTCATAGCGGTGCATTGTTCCAAGTTCCGCAATACGGATTGGTAATTCACGGTAGCTGTGAATATCATTTTTATAAACCATCATGTGGTGAGGGCAGTTCATTGGACGAAGAACTAATTCTTCATTATCCATTTCCATTGATGGGAACATACCGTCACGGTAATGGTTCCAGTGACCAGAAGTTTCATAAAGCTCTCTGCTTCCTAGTACTGGAGTATATACGTGATCATAGCCTAAGCTTGCTTCTTTATCAACGATGTAACGCTCGATAATACGGCGAATTGTTGCACCTTTTGGTAACCAAAGCGGTAAACCTTGTCCTACTTTTTGGCTATTAGTAAATAGCTTTAATTCTTTACCTAATTTACGGTGGTCGCGCTCTTTCGCTTCTTCAAGCATACGTAAGTGCTCATCTAATTCTGCTTTCTTAACGAATGCAGTACCGTAAATACGTTGTAGCATTTTATTATTGCTATCGCCGCGCCAGTAAGCACCTGCAACGCTTAATAATTTAAACACTTTAATTTTCCCTGTAGATGGAAGGTGAACACCACGACAAAGGTCGAAGAATTCGCCTTGCTCATAGATTGAAATAACTGCATCTTCTGGAAGATCGTTAATTAAATCTAATTTTAACTCATCGCCAATTTCTTCAAAGCGACGAAGTGCTTCTGCACGTGGTACTTCATGACGAACGATTTCTAAGTTCTCGTTCACGATTTTTTGCATTTCTTTTTCGATTTTCTTGAAGTCTTCAACTGTAATTGCTTCTTCCATATCGATATCGTAGTAGAAGCCATTTTCGATTACTGGACCAATACCAAGCTCAAGCTTAACATCTTTATATAAACGTTTTAACGCTTGGGCTAAAAGGTGGGCTGTTGAATGGCGTAAAATGTATAAGCCATCTTCAGAATCTAATGTAATAATAGAAACTGCACCATCTTCTTCGATTGGTGTAACAAGATCGATCATCTCATCGTTTAATTTTCCAGCCACAGCTTTTTTCTTTAAGCCTGGGCTAATAGAAGCTGCGATTTCTTCAGTTGTTACGCCTTTTGGAAACTCCTTCACAGCTCCATCAGGGAAAGTAATTTTAACTACATCTGCCATCACTGGTCACTCCTCTTTTTTTTCAAAATAAAAAACACTCATCCCGTAAAAAGGGACGAGTGTTGAATTCGTGGTTCCACCCTTGTTCCAATTAACATTATTGTTAATTGCTCAAGTTCAACATAACGGTGTTGTCCGTTAGCAATTACTAGAAAAATCGTTCACTGCTAAAGTTTAGAGGTGGTAAGTAATAATCCCGTACTAGGAAGCTCACACCCTAAGGCTTCCCTCTCTGAAAATCGTAGAAAACTACTCATGTCCTCATCATGACATTTCAATATATTTCATTTATGTAGGTAATTATATGCTCAAAAACTTAGAAAATCAAGGGCGTTACCTTTATTTTTTAAATTTTTCACATTGCGCTCAAACTCATGCAATCCATGTAATTGTAGGCGTTCTTGAAATACATTTCGCAAAGTAATAATCATATTATGGTCTTGTTCTTTCGTATATAAATAAATTTTTTTCGGCGAAATAGAAAGAAGTGGTGCAATTACTTTCGTATCAATATATACATCCTTTTGCTTTAACAAATCCTCATCTATATATTGGACCAATTTCTCTTGTTTTAAACGTCTACCTTTATCATCATAGAAAATAAAACTTTCGTCAAAAATAAGATGTATACAGGACAAACGTGACTTCCGACTGCTAACTTGTTGCCGGAGCATCTCGATGAACATTTGATATTCTTGTTCCATCTTATACTCATCAATTGCCACTTCCGCAAGCCTAGCTACCATCTCCCTATATGTACGAAGACGAAAACGAACATATGATGAAAATGAGAATGAGAGCGGATCACAAACCCAATTGTTTAAAGAAGACTTTATATACGATTCAAATGTATGACGTGTTAATTCACGAGTAACCCCTTTTCTTCTTCCCTTTAAAATTTCTTGTGCCATATGCAATATTTGATGGCACTCTTCTTGTTCTTCATAAAAAAACTTTTCTTTTAAAATTGTATAAATCCACTCATTTTGTTTCACATTCACAATGAAATACACCATTACTGGCAATAAAATCTTTTCAATATAATTCGATTCACGTACTGGTATGTGAATCACAACTTTCTGTTCCTGTAAGTACACACTCGTTTCCTTATATAACATTTCCGCTCTTTTCAGTAGTTGTCTATATACGTGCATAGCATCATTTTTTTCTTCGAAGCAAATTTCAATCACTTTTGTCCCCCCTTTTATCCCTGCTCTAAAGGATTGTATCTATACGTTACAAATCCTATAAGAGTCCGTCCTGTGGAAGTTCACTCTTAGTAGAATTACATTTCCTATCGTTAGAAAATCCACTCGATATGGCTTGCTAATTTTATATATATTAAGGGAGGGAGAAAAAAATGATACAAGCTACTATGAATTTTCAATAAGAACTGTCCATTTTACAATTCGACTACTCTGAAAAAATATCCGAAACGAAAAAAAGAGCAAGCTTCTCAGCTTGCTCTTTACTTATGACGACGATTCTTCCCACCAATCGAAATTGGTTTCGCTAAATATTTAATTCGTTCCATAATACGGGCTGCCTTCATTTCTTCTGCTTCACCGCGCTGTGTATACGTTAAATGGTGTTCCAACTCCTTGAAATCAAAGTTGGACGTAAAGAACGTCGGCAAGTTTTCTAGCATACGGAATTGTAAGATTGCACCGAGCACATCGTCACGTACAAAGCTTGACATCGCTTCTGCTCCAATATCATCTAACATTAACACTTGTACGCGTTTTACTGCATCGATCTTTTCCCCAATCGAATTATTTTGAATCGAACTTTTAATTTCGCGTAAAAATTCAGGGAAGTATACAAGCATCGAACTTATTTTCTTTCGGGCAAGCTCATTCGCAATTGCTCCTAACAAATATGTTTTCCCTACACCAAATTTACCGTACAAATATAAACCTTGCACTTTTTCACCTGGTTTATATGTGCTTAAAAATTCATTCGCTGCCCCAATTGCATCAATACGTGCATCTAAATCGGACGGATCTAAGTTTTCCATCGTTGCCTGTAAAATATCAGTTGGCATATATACACTTTGAACAAGTTTTTCATATTTCTTTCTCTCATCATATGCTACTTTTCTAATGCAACGATCATATTGAATATCAATCATCTTACCTTGGATAACAAGCTTTGGCTCATATCCTTGCAACATATTTTTACACGACCCTAGATCCGGACAATCCGCACAACCTACACTTTGTCCAATATATTCATATAACTTCACAAGACTGCGCTCAATCATCGAAGTCGTTACTTCACCTTTATGTTCGTCTATAAATTCTTTCACACGCGGGTGTGCCATCACTTCTGCTTTTAATACTTCATATCTATTTTTAAAATTTTTATTCTCCATTAATTTTGCAAATGAATTTTGAATATGCTCCATTTTCTCACCTCAAAGAGCGTTCATTCTCTTCTATTAATCACGCTTATATTTTTTCAACACTTCTTCTAGTCGTTTTCGTTCATCTTCTAACGTACTTGCACCTTTTTCTGAACTTACATCTTTCTTCACAGTTTCTTTTGCTTGTTCGTTAGGCTCTTCTTTCAGCCAATCTGGTACCATTTCTTTTCGCACTGTTTTCTTCGCCGTACGACCTTTTTTCTTCGTCTCAGCCCACTCTTGGTATTGACGATTTTCTTCTTTTGCTAGCGCCATCGCTTCGCCTACTGTACTGACCTTTTTTCGTGCCCAATGCCCAGCGATCTTCTCAACATACGTTTTCGCAAGTTTCATATCTGAGCGTAGCATAACGTAATAAATAAGGACATTCACAACCCCTGGCGTTAACTTTTGTTTTATCATTACATCCTCAACAATTTGCAAGTCCGCTTTCGTTGCCTCTGCACCGCCCGAAATTTCTTTCAATAGTTGTTTTGGTGATATTTCCTCTAATTGCTTTATTAGCATCTCTTCTTGCGATGAAGGCTCTTTCTCTTTCATCGTACGTGCAGCATGCGGCTGTACTCTTTCACTTAATACAGGTAATGCTTGACCATTTTCAAATTGGTACCAATCGCGGGCTCCTTTTCTAAGCCTTTCGATATCAATTGTTTGCATCTCTGTCACCGCACCAAGAACGATATTTTGCATCGATAACACATCTACACCGTACACATAAGCGAGTGTGATGACACATTCTCGCACTTGATCTGTAATCGCCTTTTTAGGAACAAGAGCGGACAACCCATCTACAAATAAGGAGAAATCAAAGAAATCATTCCAAACTTTCGGAGCGCCTCCCTTCTCATTACTTGGCATAGTTGTCGTTTTTGGAATACGAAGATCTTCTTGCGCATGCTCAAGCTGTCCTGGATTAAACGAGCCAAACACCTCATTGAAAGAGCGCGTCACATTTTCATAAGAAGCAAAATCAAATTCTTCTTCTAAGAAATATTGCTTTACTTGATTATATTTTGTCCGACTCAATCGATTGTATAAAAAGATACTTAAAACAATATCATCAAAAAACTGCTTTGGAGATAAAGGCGGTTGCAACTCGTATATAAACATTCGAATATCTTTTTCTTTCTTAATATATACCTTTAAAAGCCCAATTGCCTCTAACTTTACTCGTTCCTCATATATTTCGGGAAGTTGCATTTGCATAATCACCATAAGGGAATGATGTGTATTCTCTTTTCCAAATACACGATCTTGCTCTAACTCCCCCCATAGCGTCATGTATAAGCTAAAAGCTCTACTACCTATTAACGGCTGATACAACATCGTTAACACTTTTCGGTCGTAATTATGTAGTAGTCCTTTCGCACTTACTTTATAACGATCAATTGGCAATAGCTCCATCCATGACTGTTTTTCCATTCTTGCTTTTCCTTTCTCTCATCCAATCTATCCTCTACTTCATTCGTTCTATCTCCATTATATATTTTATTAGCGAAAAAGAGCTATTAGCTTACGCTTCTAGCTCTCTTATCTCATTACTTACAGTATGTAAAGAGAATGGAATACAGCTTCTATTCTCTTTCTTTTTGCAGTATATCTTTCAATTCTTCAATAAATACATTTAAATCTTTAAATTGACGATATACAGAAGCAAAACGTACGTAAGCAACATCATCGATATCACGAAGCTCTTCCATAACAATTTCACCAATCATATCACTTTTCACTTCTGAAATACCTAAATTACGAAGTTCACGTTCCACACTTTGTGTTACTTCCTCTAATTGTCTTAAAGATACTGGTCTTTTTTCACATGCTTTAATTAAACCGCGTAAGATCTTTTCTTTATTAAATTCTTCTCGTGTGCCTTCTTTTTTAACAACGATAAGAGGTGACTCTTCTACTCTTTCAAATGTCGTAAAGCGGCTTAAACAACTTTCACACTCTCTCCTTCTTCGAATAGAGCGCCCCTCGTCTACCGGACGCGAATCTAACACTCTTGTGCCATTATGAGAACAGGATGGACAACGCAATTCATTCACTCCTTTACACTATACTCTTTATTTTTCTCTACTCAATTCACCTGAAAATATATATATACAATATTATATAACTCATTCTAACGCTCTTACCACTTTAAGTTTAAACGCATTATTTTATCATCTTGTTTTCAAAAAATAAGATGGTAGATGAAGCGCTAGCTTATTTGTAAGAGTTCAATTTATCCAACTAACGAGTACGTTACGTTTTTCCTTTTTTATAAACTAAAAAAGAGGTGCATTATACACCTCTTTACATTTTAAATCAATTATGTTCTTTTTTAAAGAGCTTTTGTTTCTCTCTGCTTAATTTCGAAGCTACCAGTGCCTCGAGGAAGCTCGATGCTCTCACGCGTTTTCGCGTTTAAACCTTCTGCAATATATTCTGCAGCAACATTTGGATCAATACGATCCCCACAAGTATAAACATCAATACTTGCGTAACCGTGCTCCGGAAAGCTATGAATTGTTAAATGTGATTCCGAGATAATTACTACTCCACTTACACCTTGTGGTGCAAATTTATGAAAAGCAACCTCACGTACTTCAGCACCAGCTCTTAGTGCTGCATCCACAAATAATTGTTCAATATACGGCATGTCATTAAGCTTGTCGAAATCGCAATCCCAAAGTTCAGCGATTACGTGACGACCCATCGTATCCATAGTATCCATTCTACAGTTCCCCCTTGTAAATTTATTCTAACTGTTCGAATTGAAAACTAATTTGCAATTTGGCTTGCTCCACTACCACGGGGGAAAGTTAGTCCAGAGAGGTCCTAACCCTTTAAGTAGTGACTACGTACCTCAGCTCTTAAGTTTACGAGTGTTAGTATACTTTGTTTATTTTCATTTTGCAACAACAGTTTTTTCGAATTTCTGTCATATTTTCCTCTTTACTTTTCCCTAAAAAAAATAAATGATTCACAAATACAGTAATCACAACGTTTTTGGTATGTCCACTATTTGAAAATATACCCATATAATTTTTTTCTTTTCAGAAAAAAATAAAAAAAGAGGGCAAATATTTACTTGCCCTCCCTCTATTTCACTTAAATATGTTGTACATTTTCTTGTTTTGCTAATTCATCTACAACCAACGTTACAAGATCTACAACACGACGAGAGTAGCCCCACTCGTTATCGTACCAAGCAAGTACTTTCACTTTACGATCACCCATTACCATTGTAGATAAACCATCAATAATAGCTGAGTGTGTATTTGTATTAAAGTCGATAGACACTAAAGGCTCTTCGCTAAATTCTACAATTCCTTTTAACGCACCGTTTGCAACAGTTTTGAACGCTTCATTAATAGCTTCAACTGTTACATCACGTTTTACATCTACTACTAAGTCAACAAGAGACACGTTTGGTGTTGGTACACGAAGTGCCATACCATGAAGTTTTCCATTTAAATGCGGAAGAACTTTTGCAAGCGCTTTCGCAGCACCCGTCGTTGTCGGAATGATTGACTGTCCGCAAGCACGCGCTCTTCTTAAATCTTTATGTGGGTTATCAATATTTTTTTGGTCATTTGTATAAGCGTGAACAGTTGTCATTAAACCGTTTTCAATTCCGAACTGCTCATCTAACACCTTCACAACAGGTGCTAAACAGTTTGTTGTACAAGATGCATTTGAAATAACGGTATGTTTTGTAATATCTAATTGGTCTTCGTTCACACCAACTACAATTGTTACATCTTCATTTTTACCAGGCGCTGTTAAAATAACTTTTTTCGCTCCAGCTTCAACGTGAAGAATTGCTTTTTCTTTTGAATTAAATTTACCAGTTGCTTCAATTACAACTTCAACACCTAGATCTTTCCAAGGCAATTCCTTTGGATCACGGTTGTTTAAAAGGCGAATCATTTTCCCATCTACTAATAAGTGATCTTCAAATGCTTCCACTGTTCCGGCAAACTTACCGTGTACTGTATCATATTTAATTAAATGTGCTAACGTTTCGGACGGATAGCTTGCATTGATTGCTACAATTTCGAATGCGCTTTCTTTTATTGCTTGACGAAACACCATTCTCCCAATACGTCCAAATCCATTAATTGCCACACGAGTCATAATATGTTATCCCCCTTGAATGCGTTATACTATTTATCTCTAATCCCAATAATAGTATAACACAAAAAGGAGAAATGTCACTAAGCATTTTCATTAATTTCACAATTTTTTAATCAATAATGTTCCACTTCTTTAAAACTACCTGTAATTGTGTTTTCGTTTCCATAATTGTGCCATCATTATTTATCACTTCATCCGCATTCTTCACTTTTTCTTCTAATGGCATTTGAGATTGAATACGCGCTGTTGCTTCTTCTTCTGAAAAATTATTCCGTTTCATTAAACGGTCTAATTGCGTACTCGGCGTGACTGCTACAACTAAAACGCGATCAACGAGACTTGTTAATTTACTTTCAAATAAAAGAGGAATATCTAACACAACCGCTTGCACACCTTCTTTTATGTACATTTTCTTTTGCATATTCATTTCCTCACGTACTGCCGGATGAACAATTTTATTTAACTGCAATCGTTTTTCTTCATTATGGAAAACGACACTTCCTAATTTCGGTCGATCCAGTTCTCCATCTTTTTGTAACACTTCCGTTCCAAATACTTCTACAATTTTGTTATATGCTGGTTTTCCTCTTTCTACCACTTCTCGCGCAATAATATCCGCATCAATAACCGGTATACTCAGTTCACGAAACATTTGAGACACTGTACTTTTTCCACTTGCAATGCCTCCCGTTAATCCAATTACTACTGTCATCATAATCCTCCTTATAATAAAAGGCGCGAAACTAATGTTCCACGCCCATACTTACATTTTCCAAATTCCAATAATAATGAGTAATACCCCAGGCAGGAATGTAAATTTTTGTAACCATTTCATATTCGATAAAACCGTTCCAAGTTTCATTCCAATAAATAAAAACAAAGAACTCATCACCGCAACTAATATTGCCATCATAGCAGGTGCATAACCTAATAAAGATGCACCAATTCCAGCACCAAACGAATCTATAGAAAGAGCTATACCAAGAAGTAGCGCTTCTCCTGCAGAAATGGTGCCCGATTTATCAAAATCCGCAACAGTCGGTTTCCGTAAAATTTGAATCACTAGTCCTAGTGAAGCAATCTCTAATTTCCAAACCTTCTCCTCTTGCTTCGGTTCTTCTTTTTTATCACTCCGAAAAAATTGGTATAATACCCAAATCCCTATTCCAATAAGAACAAGTCCACCGATACGCGTTGCGATAACAGGTGAAAAAACTTTCGCGATCATATGTCCAATTCCCATTGAAACAAGCATAACAGCCGCTGAACAGATTCCGATAATTATAATTGATCTTAGTGGAATTCTTACACTTCTTAAACCGTATGTTAGCCCTACACTACAGCTATCTAAGCTTAATGTAAAAGCTAATAAAATAAGAGATAAATAAAGGTACATCGGTAAACTCCTCCCTTATACATAGCTCTGCTGTATGTATATGACAAATGCCTATCCGATGTTATCTCTTTTCTATATTCTAGGCTGACAATTTGGGCAGTAATGCGTTCCTCTTCCGCCAACAACTGTTTTTTCTAAAATCGTACCACAAGTTACACATGGTTCTCCTTTTTTTCCATATACATTTAGAAGTTCTTGGAATGAACCAATTTGCCCTTGCGAATTGATATACGTTCTAATTGTACTTCCGCCTCGCTTCACTGCTTCGCCTAGCGTTGTAACAATCGCTTCGTACACTCTCTCAATTTCTTCTTCCGTTAAAGATGACGCTTCTCGTTCTGGATGAATATGAGAACGGAATAAAACTTCATCTACATATATATTTCCAAGCCCTACTAAAAGACGCTGGTCTAATAATACGACTTTTATTTTGCGATTTGTCTTTTGCAATCTCTCTTGCAAATACTTCGGTGTCAATTCAGCATCAAATGGCTCCGGCCCTAAGTCAGCAAGGGGCATTTGATTCAATTCTTCACCTTTCTTAAAGAGATGCATCGTACCAAACTTTCTCACATCTTTATAATGTAATTCAGTTCCATCTGTAAATAAGAAACGGACATGCGTATGTTTATCAATCGGCTCACCCTCTTGATGCAGTAAAAACTTACCTTCCATACGCAAATGTGACACAATGACATAATTCGTTACATATAAAAGCAAAAACTTTCCTCTTCGCTTTATATTTTCAATTGTCTCGCCTCTTAGCATTTCTTTAAAGATTTCCGCATCATCTGGGCGTTTTACTATTTTAGGATAGGTAACGATGACATCTTCAATCGTTTTTCCCGTCACAAGATTTTCAAGCGTCCGCCTAACATTTTCAACCTCTGGTAATTCAGGCATTTCATCACTTCCTTATTTCGCGTCGTACCAAGTTGGACCGTAAGAATAATCAACTTTCAGCGGAACAGCTAGTTCAATTGCATGTTCCATCACTTCAGGTACAAGCTTCTCTAATTTTTCAATTTCTTCTTTTGGTGCTTCAAAAATTAATTCATCGTGTACTTGCAACAGAAGACGTGCTTGTAATCCTTCTTCTTCTAGACGATCTGCCATAATAATCATAGCTATTTTTATAATATCTGCTGCACTACCTTGAATTGGTGTATTCATAGCTGTACGTTCTGCAAAGCTACGTAAATTGAAATTACGACTCGTAATTTCCGGAATATAACGGCGACGATTTAATAAGGTAGCCACGTATCCTTTTTGTTTCGCATCTTTTACGATGTCATCCATGTATTCTTTTACACCAGGGAAACTTTCTAAATACTTTTCGATAAATTCCCCTGCCGCTTTTCTTGTAATTCCTAAGTTTTGCGAAAGACCATAATCACTAATACCATACACAATTCCGAAGTTAACCGCTTTTGCTTGTCGTCTCATATTCGAAGTTACTTCATCTTTTTCAACGCCAAATACATCCATAGCTGTTTTCGTATGAATATCCATGTCATGTTGGAACGCTTCGACTAGCCCTTTATCATTTGCAATATGAGCTAATACACGAAGTTCAATTTGCGAATAATCGGCCGCGTACATAATCCAGCCTTCTTCTGATGGAACAAACGCCTGACGAATCTTTCTTCCTTCTTCTAATCGAATCGGGATATTTTGCAAGTTAGGATCTGTTGAACTTAATCGACCTGTTTGCGTTAACACTTGATTGAAACGAGTATGAATTTTAGATGAATCTTCATGTACCACTTTCAATAAACCTTCAATATAAGTTGAATTTAGTTTCCCTAATTGACGATAATGTAAAATCTTTGGAATAATTTCATGATGATCCATAAGTTTATCTAGTACATCAGCTGATGTAGAATAACCGGTTTTCGTCTTTTTAATGACCGGTAAGTTTAAGTTCTCAAACAGAATCACCCCAAGCTGCTTCGGTGAATTAATATTAAATTCCGTTCCCGCAAGCTCATAAATTTCCTGTTCCATTTCCTTCAATCTACCCGCAAGGTCTTCTCCCATATTACGAAGACGCTCGGTATCGACCTTAACACCTTTCACTTCCATATCAGCTAATACACGTGCAAGTGGTAATTCTAACTCTGTAAATAGTTCATATTGCTCATTCTTTTCTAATTCTTCTACGAACGTTTGCTTTACATCATATAATACATGCACTTTACGAGCTACGTGCTCCGCTACGACATCTAACTCTGGAACAGCACGCTTCGCACCTTTTCCGTAAACTTCTTCATCGGATTTCACAGCATGTGTTTCTTTCATTTTCGCTACAGCACGGAAATCTTTGTCCGTATCAGCTGGATCAAGTAAATAAGCAGCAATTAATAGATCAAAGTCAATCCCTTGAATATCTATCCCATTCCATTTAAGCGCAACGATAGCACGCTTCGCATCAAATGTATGCTTTCTCATTTCTCCATTTGCAAGCCATGTTTTGAATGCATCTGATTTAAGAGCTGTTTCTGCCGAAATGAAGTAACAACCATTTTCATTTTGAATACCAAAACCTTGAATATCCGCTTTATGATAGTTATCTTCTTGTACTTCAACAATAAGCGCACTATCTTGCTGAAGCATTTCTTCTGTAACTTCTTCCACAATATCAAATGTAATATCATCTAATTCCGCTGGAGCTGTTTCCTCTGGCGTAACACCTAACTTATTTAAAAGAGATGTAAATCCTAAATTCTCAAACATCGGAATCACATCACTTGCTTCATATCCTTTATATTCCATATCATCTACATGCACAGTAATTGGTGCATCTGTAATAATAGTCGCCAAATCTTTACTCATTAGAGCTTGTTCTTTATTTGCTTCTAGCTTTTCTTTTAATTTCTTTCCGCTTACTTGATCTAAATTTTCATATACCGCTTCTACTGTTTCAAACTGCGTTAATAATTTAATGGCAGTCTTTTCACCAACTCCTGGTACACCTGGAATGTTATCTGACTGATCTCCCATTAAACCTTTCATATCGATAATTTGTTTTGGTGATAAGCTGTATTTCTCAAATAAAGCTTCTGTCGTATATTCATCTACTTCTGTAATCCCTTTTCGAGGAATGCATACAAGCGTGTTATCAGAAACAAGTTGAAGTAAATCTTTATCTCCTGAAATAACTTTTACACTCGCCCCTTGCTCACTCGCTTCCTTCGCTAACGTTCCCATAATGTCATCCGCTTCGTAATTTTCTAGCTCATAACGCGGTACATTGAACGCATCAAGCATCTCACGAATAAACGGGAATTGCTCTGATAATTCAGGTGGAGTCTTTTGACGTCCTCCTTTATACTCACTATACGTTTTATGACGGAATGTTGTTTTTCCTGCATCAAATGCTACTAACATATGCGTCGGCTTTTCTTCCTCTAATATTCTCATTAACATCATTGTAAAACCATAAATTGCGTTCGTATGTATACCTTTGTCGTTATTTAAAAGCGGTAGTGCAAAGAAAGCACGATACGCGATATTATTACCATCTACTAATACGACTTTTTTTTCCAAACTACAAACCTCCCCATACAAATTTGAAACGATTTTTCCATAGAAAAAAACCGTTCCTTTCCTCTCTCTATATTAACATGACTAATAGAGAGAAGAAAAATAACGGTTATTTTCTTTCATATATACAAACGTTTATTAACATAAAAGGGAAGTGACGAGAACAGCATAACTATTCTCGTCCAAAATTACTCCTTGGATGAAGGGGTTTTCATCTATTATATTAGCAGAGCTTTATTAATATTTAATTAAGCCAATGTTAATATATTGTAAATATCCTTCATCCTATTTATCAGTTGCTGATTTTGGTAAAACAACTGTAAATGTCGTCCCTTCTCCAACTTCACTATCCACTGTAATTGTACCATGATGTGCCTCAACTAAATGCTTTACAATCGATAATCCAAGACCTGTACCACCAGTATTTCTACTTCTAGCTTTATCTACTCGGTAAAAGCGTTCAAAAATACGTGGGATTTCCTCTTTACTAATACCAATTCCAGTATCGGATACTTTTATATAAGCATTATATTTATCTTCTGCTAATTCAACAGAAACAACGCCTCCAGCAGGTGTATATACGATTGCATTATTAATTAAATTAATAAAGATTTGTTTCAAACGACTTGGATCTCCGATGACAGAAACTCGCTTTAATACATTCACTTGTAAAGAGATTTCTTTTTCGCCAGCTTTATTATCAAGCACCATTTGAATATCTTCAAGAATCCCCTTCATATCAACCGTACCCATATTTAATTTAAATCCTTGCTGCTCAATTTTTGACAAATCTAATAAATCTTCAATTAAGCCTTGCATGCGCTCACTTTCTTTTAAAATAATATGCAAGAAATGTTCGCAGAATTTTTTATTATCCATCGCTCCGTCCAAGAGTGTTTCTGAAAAACCTTTAATAGAAGTAATCGGTGTCTTCAACTCATGAGAAACATTCGCTAAAAAGTCTTTTCTCATTTGTTCTAATCTCTTCAGCTCAGTAATGTCATGGAATACGAGAACAATTCCTTTCCACTCATGGTTTGTCCCAATAATTGGAGCTCCGTATACTTCAAAATGCTTTCGCTCAATACCAAGTGGCAACAACATTTGTTTACGCACTTTCACTTCTGTCATAAAGATTTCTTCTACAAGCTCAATAATTTCCGTATGATGAAACGACTCATAGTATAAACGGTCTAAATATTCTTCGTCTGTTACGTGGAAAGTCTCCTTATAAGAACGGTTTACAAGGTTTATATAGCCACGGCTATCAATTAGAATCATTCCACTTCCCATATTTTCAATTAATGTATGCAGGCGGTCTTGTTGCATTTCTTGTTCAAGTGTCATCTCTTGTAAATTACGCGCTAAAATATTAATTGCTTTACTCAGCATTCCTGTTTCATCCGAATGACTTTCGTATGCACGCGCTTTATAATTACCCTTCGCTAATTCGATTGCAACTTTCGTAACTGATTCAATCGGCCTAATGTATTGCCCTGTAATTTTGACACCTAAGAATACAACTACAAGACAAGCAATGACGAATCCAATAATTAATAATCCCCACGTTTTCTGGTGAACGTCCCTCAAAGTATCAACTGTACTTTTCACCAAAATATATCCTTGTTTCCCTTCTACATCCTGAACGAATACAACATGATAAAACTCATTCTTTTGGTCCGTTTCTTTCGTAATGACTTTATTTCTTTGTTTTGCCGCTTCCGAAGAAAGCTCTTTAATCGTCTCTTGACTAAAGGCAGATTGTTGTCCTTTACTGTATTGAACTTTCTTTTTTTCATCTATAAATAGGATAGAAACCGGTATTTTTTCTTCTAGCTTTTCAAATATATACGGATTTTTTAAAACATCATCAAACCCTTGTTCTTCTGCTAATACAGCAACATACCCGGTCTCTTTTGCCATTCTCTCTTTAGCGTGATCGATATAGTAGTTTTCAAACACAGTTTCTAGCAATAAACCTAGTCCAACTAAAATAAACACAATAAGAGAAACAAATGTAAAAAGAAGCCTGGAACGAAATTTATTCATCCCCTTTTGGCTCCTCTAATTTATATCCTAAACCACGTATCGTTTTAATGTACGTCGGTTTTTTCGTATTTTGTTCAATTTTATCGCGCAAGTGGCTAATATGAACATCAACAATTCGTGTATCACCAGCAAAATCATAATTCCATACAGCACTTAATAATTGATCACGCGTCAACACGCGACTTTTATTTTTCGCAAGATACACAAGTAGTTCAAATTCTTTTGGTGTTAATTCAAGCTTTCTTCCTTGGAAATAAGCCTCATAAAACTCCGGTAAAATTTTAAGGTCTGCAATTAGGATGCTATCTTCATCTGGTGCTTCTGCAACTTGTTCTTCTTGTTGTAACTTCGTACGGCGCAAAATCGCCTTCACACGAGCAACAACTTCCCTTGGGCTAAACGGCTTCGTCATATAATCATCCGCCCCAAGTTCAAGACCGAGCACCTTATCAAATTCATCATCTTTTGCCGTTAACATTAAAATCGGTGTCATGACACGTTGCAATCGTAATTCTTTACAAACTTCCATACCATCCATTTTCGGAAGCATTAAATCTAATATAATTAAATCTGGACGTTCTGTTGTCGCTTTTTGAAGCGCCATTTCTCCATCCATCGCTGTTATAACTTCAAAACCAGCTTGTTGTAAATTAAATTCAATTAAAGTTAAGATAAATTCCTCATCATCAACTACCAAAATACGATTGTTCATTCTTTTCCTCCAAGTTATAGACTTGAAACCTTCTTCATCCTAGTATTTTCCCCGTTATTCTCATCATACTAGAAAACAAGGTCCCCCTCAATATAATTGTCTATTCATGGAGCTCGTTTGTACTAACGCTTCGAAAATAAAAGCAATTGAAACTTCATTCTCTCTCCCTCTCCGCTATCCAAACTCGATAGATGAACCCACCTTTTTCAAAGTGTTTTTCCGTATGAACCACATACTCCCTCTCCTGCGCTAAGAAAAAAGAAAGAGCATACGCGATTTTATAATCTGGTGTTTCATATCCATCAAATACTCTCCCGTACATTTCATTCGCGAGCGAATCGGCCCACACTTCAGCTTCTCTCATCGTTTCAAAGATTATGTCTTCTCCTTTCCATTTCACCTTAAAAAATCACTCCTTCAATTGACTTCAACTATTACATTATGCGATAGTTTATATTATTGATTCAAATATATAAATATTAATAATATGGAGGTTCTATTATGCGACTAGTACTACCTATTCTATCTTTAGTAGTAACATGTATCCTTACTTTCAACGCCCCGAGCTGGGATACTATTAAAACAGGCTGTTCAGATTTCGCTGAAGGGTTCAAACAAGGATTCTTCAACTAAAAATAGCGCTAGCTCCCTTATTAAAGGTATGCTAGCGCTATTCGTATTTTCATGTTTTAAAAATTATCTAATGCTTTTTCCATAATAGAAACTGATTTATAAGGCGGTGTTACTGTTAATGAGCCTTTCACAACAGTATCTCCTTTTTCATCATGAGCAGATACAAGCATATCAATTGTATGTTCCTCCTCTGAAACAGCCACAACTTCAAAGTGGATTTGTAACGTCTCATAATGGTGAACATGCTTCACGAATGTAAGGTCCTTCCTAGTAATATGGCTACCTGGACCTGGTAAATATTTCGTAACTGCCGTTGTAATGAGCCCTGTTAGCATAATACTCGGTACAATCGGCTTTTCGTACGGAGTTTGGGATGCGTAATCATGCTGAATATATAATGGATTGGCATCATTCGTTAACCCTAAGTACAATAACAAATCTTTATCCTCAATTTTTTCAGTGATAGATAATTTCTCTCCTACTGTAATTTCATCCATTTTACGACCAATTTGAACTTTTTTCTTTAACATGTTACAACCCCCTCCGATTTTTTCACCTTATTATCCTACTAAAAGCGATACCTTCTCCGAAATTTACTATGATGAGGGCAATGTATAGTATAAGTCTATAGTTTCATTATAGGATACTACAAATGATAGCGTTTTCATATTATTTCAAAAAAACAATTCGATAAATAGTAGAAAAAGATTCGGGACCCCGAATCTTTTTCACTTATATTAAATCGTTAAACAAGAACTTTCATAACGTTACGTACAGATTCTACAGAGCGATCTAACGCTTCTCTCTCATCTGCAAGAAGTTCTAATTCAATAATTTTTTCAATTCCGTTACCACCTAGAATTACTGGTACACCTAAGTAAAGGTCACTATAACCATATTCACCTTCAAGGTACGCAATAGCCGGTAATACACGGCGTTGATCTTTTAAGATTGCTTCTGTCATTTCAACTAAAGAAGCAGCTGGTGCGTAATATGCACTACCGTTTCCTAATAAGCCTACAATTTCGCCGCCACCTTTACGTGTACGTTCTACAATTGCCTCTAAACGCTCTTTTGGAATTAATGTTTCTAACGGAATGCCACCTGCATAGGAATAGCGTACAAGAGGTACCATATCGTCACCGTGTCCACCAAGAACAAATCCTGTAATGTCTTTCACAGAAAAATTTAATTCTTGTGCAATGAATGTACGGAAACGAGCTGTATCTAATACACCCGATTGACCGATAACACGCTCTTTCGGGAATCCTGCTTCTTTAAATACAGAATATGTCATTGCATCAACTGGATTTGTTAATACAACAATAATCGCATTTGGTGAATGTTTTGCAATGTCGCGCGTAATACTTTTCATAATTTTAGAGTTTGTTGCTACTAAGTCATCACGGCTCATACCAGGCTTACGCGCAATACCTGCTGTAATAACGACAACGTCAGAATCAGCCGTATCTGCGTAATCTGATGTACCAATAATGTTAGCATCAAAACCTTGTACTGGGCTCGCTTCTAACATATCTAACGCTTTCCCTTTTGTTGGATTTTCCAGCTGTGGAATGTCCACTAATACAACATCTGCAAGTTCTTTTTGTGCTAATAAGAATGCTGTTGTTGCTCCTGTAAATCCTGCACCGATGACTGAAACTTTCTTGCGTTTGATTGTCATAATTTACCCCCCGCTTTAATTATGCGTTTTTGATTATCGCTACATCCATGTTTTTAATAAGCTCATTAGCAAATTCTGAACATTTCACTTCTGTTGCGCCTTCCATTAGACGAGCGAAGTCGTATGTTACTACTTTTGAAGCAATTGTTTTCTCAACTGAAGCAGTTACTAATTTCGCAGCCTCGTTCCATCCTAAGTGCTCTAATAATAATACACCAGAAAGAAGAACAGAAGATGGATTTACTTTATCTAAACCTGCATATTTTGGAGCTGTACCATGTGTAGCTTCAAAGATAGCATGTCCAGTAACATAGTTAATGTTTGCACCAGGTGCAATACCAATTCCACCTACTTGTGCAGCAAGTGCATCAGAGATGTAATCTCCATTTAAGTTCATTGTTGCAACAACATCGAACTCACGTGGACGAGTTAAAATTTGTTGTAAGAAGATGTCTGCAATAGAATCTTTTACGATAATTTTTCCAGCAGATTCTGCATCTGCCATCGCTTTATTCGCTGCATCTTTTCCATCTTTTTCAACGATACGATCATATTCAGCCCAAGTAAATACTTTATCGCCGAATTCTTGTTCAGCTACTTCGTAACCCCAGTTTTTGAAAGCACCTTCTGTAAATTTCATAATGTTTCCTTTATGAACTAATGTAACAGAAGAGCGTTTTTCGTTAATTGCATATTGAATTGCAGCACGAACAAGACGCTTTGTCCCTTCTTCTGAAATTGGCTTAATACCAATACCAGATGTTTCTGGGAAACGGATTTTATTAACACCCATTGCTTCTTTTAAGAAAGCAAGAACTTTTTCTGCTTCTGGAGATCCTTGTGCATATTCAATTCCAGCATAAATGTCTTCTGTATTTTCACGGAAAATAACCATATCAGTATCTTCCGGACGTTTTACAGGTGAAGGAACACCTTCAAAATAACGAACTGGACGTAGACATACATATAAATCTAATTCTTGACGAAGCGCTACGTTTAGAGAACGAATACCACCGCCAACTGGAGTTGTAAGTGGACCTTTAATTGCGATTAAATATTCACGAATTAAATTTAAAGTCTCTTCTGGTAACCACTCGCCTGTTTGGTTGAATGCTTTTTCCCCTGCAAGCACTTCTTTCCAAACGATTTTCTTCTCACCATCATATGCTTTCTCAACTGCTGCTTCTAGTACGCGAGATGCTGCAGCCCAAATATCAGGACCAATTCCATCTCCTTCGATAAATGGAATAATCGGATTGTTTGGTACATTCATAACACCATTAGTTACAGTAATTTTTTCGCCTGTCGTCAATGTGATAACCCCCATGTTTGAAATTTCATATGTATGAAACTGAGGGAGTAACCCCTCAGTTCAAACCGTTAGTCAAATTAAAATATTCTAATCATTACATCTTCCCTAAAAAATCAGACTTTTGAAAGCGTATTTTCACTATCTAAATAGTGTTTTTTACTTATCGTTGTCCAATTGGAACATACACTTGATGCGTAGGTCCATTATAATCAGCACGTGGACGGATTAAACGGTTATTTTCATATTGTTCTAGAATATGAGCTAACCAGCCTGACATACGGCTAATAGCAAAGATAGGTGTAAATAAGTCATGGTCGACTCCTAAACAATGGTATACAGATGCTGAATAGAAATCAACATTTGGTGGAAGACCTTTTTCTTTTGTTACAATGTCTTCAATTTTGATAGACATATTATACCATTTCTCTTCTCCTAAAAGCACGCATAATCTCTTAGACATTTCACGTAAGTGTTTCGCACGTGGATCACCATGCTCATATACACGGTGGCCAAATCCCATAATTTTCACTTTATTTTGAAGAGCATTATGAATATATGATTCTACATTTTCTTCTTCACCAATTTCAGTTAACATCTTCATTACATTTTCATTCGCCCCACCGTGAAGAGGACCTTTTAGTGCACCGATTGCTGCTGTAATACCAGAATATACATCTGAAAGTGTAGCTACGCAAACACGTGCAGTAAATGTAGAAGCGTTTAACTCATGATCTGCATGAAGTACAAGCGCCTTATCAAAAGCTTCGATTTCAACTTCATTTGGCTCGCGATCATTTAACATGTACAAGAAGTTTGCAGCTAATGATAAATCTTTTCTCGGCTCAACAACATCTAAACCTTTACGGATTCTTGCATAAGCAGCAACTAAAGTTCCCACTTGAGCCTGTAATTTAACCGCTTTCAAATAATTGGACTTTCCATCCATTATTTCAGCGCTCTCATCGTATAATGATAGCATGGAAATTGCAGTTCGTAAAACAGACATCGGGTGTGCGATTTTTAAATCTACTTGTTTCAAATATGTTAAAATCTCACCTGGCACTTTATAGTATTCAGATACAGTGTCTTTAAATTCCGCTAGTTCTTTTTCGTTAGGAAGCTTGCGATGCCATAATAAGTACACTACTTCTTCAAATGTAGCATTCTCAGCTAAATCATCAATATTATACCCAACATAAGTTAATGTATCATCAATAATAGAGCTCACAGATGATGTTGTTGCTACTACCCCTTCTAAACCTCGAATAACAGTCATGACATTCTCTCCTTTTCCTGAAAATTCTCCCAATCTTGCTCCTTATATCTATTTGCTCCCCTTATAAATTATGAACGCCCGTTCACTCTTTAGGCAAGCAAAATGCACGATCATGCAAATTTTTTGCGATGTTCCCCTCTTAATGTCCATTGCCTACATGGAAGCATGAGCGTGAATGTCTCCCCGAATCCTCACGCTCAGAACAAAAAGTTAGTGAGGAAAATAAATTCCGAAGAGTTTTATGATAAAAACAACATAAAACAATATCATTATAAAATTGTTTTATGTTGTTTTTATTTTATTTGGTGTAAAGTCTCTGCTGTTATGTAACTTTTCAAAGTTTCTAATCCTATTATAAACAATTATCTGACTTTTGTGAACAGAAAGAATTCAAAATTTTTATATTACTATAAAATTCCTTATTTAAACATCTGTATAATACTCATAACTGCATAGGCAATTCCAGCCCCAATTAATGGACCTACAGCAACCCCATTAAATAAGGCAACTGCTATAATCGTCCCAAAAACAAGCGCAGTTGTAATATGAGGATCCGTCGCCAATAATTGTACGCCGCCTTTCGCTAACAAAGCAACCGCTACCCCTGAAGCTAAAGCAATCCACGCATAATACGATTTCGCTGCTTCTCCAAGTTGTTTAAAACCTATTTCCCCCGTTGCAATTGGTACAAGCACCGCTATTGTAATAACCGTCACACCGAGGTTAATTCCTTTTGTTTGTAAATAAGGAAAGACTTTATCTCCTAAAAACGTAAACTTTAATAAAAATAACACACCGACAGCTACAGTAAGCGATTGGTTTTTCGCAATAAGTCCTATAATAAGTAGTATGAATAAAAATAAAGTTGACTGACTAATCATGATTACACTTCCTTTCTGAAAATAATGAACTCGTTTCCAAACAAAAATACCTTTAAACCTATCGTTATACATGCTATATCGATGACAATAAGGCAACAACTTCATTATTTATATGCATTTTCAAATTACAAAACGAGACTTTAACAAAAAAATTAAAGCATGTATACATTTTTGAAAACGCTTGTCTCTCCTTTCTTTTCTAATAAGAAACAGGTAAAATAAAAAGAAGAGAAAATGAATTTTTTACCATATAGTAGAAGCATCATCAACAAGCTTTTGCAGTCATTCATGCACTAAAAAAGCGGGCTAAATCCATCATTCCACTATAACATAAAGTGAAACTTTAATCAGTGAAGCACACTCGTTATAAGTTGAACGAATTAGGATAATCCAAATTGGAATGGGAGGTAAACATCTTTGAACCGAAACTTACTATATATGATATTGCGACTCATATTTGTCATTGTGGCAACGGTAGTTGGGTTCTATGCATTGCTATACATGTCAGGACTTATCTATCCTTTTATTATCGCTTTTGCATTTGCTTATTTGATTAATCCTGTCGTCAATTTTCTTAATCAAAAACTACAATTCCCTCGCGCACTAGCAGTACTCGTTAGCTTAATTCTCGTATTCGGAGCTATCGTCGGGCTTGTTACATACCTTGTAACTGAAGCAATATCTGCCACAACATACTTACTACAAATTGTTACAGTGAAGTTTCCAGATATCGTTACATTCGCTCAACAATTTGCACTTAATCATATTATGCCTCTCTACGATGATTTAATCTCTAAATTTAATCACCTTGGAGAACCACAGCGCTATACAATTACACAAAACATTCAAAATTTAGGAACCGAAGCAACAACACAAATGAAAGAACTTTTAACCGCCATTATAAGCGGGTTAACAAATTTCATTAGCGCATTACCAACGACTTTAACTGTTCTTGTATTCGTTTTATTAGCCACTTTCTTTATTAGTTACGATTGGCACCGTCTTGCTCAGAAAGCAAGAAAATTGCTACCGAATCGTGTACACGGCTACGGAAAAACGATTTTTGTCGACTTAAGAAAAGCTTTGTTCGGTTTTGTTAAAGCACAACTTACACTCGTATCTATGACAACCGTTATTGTGTTAATTGGACTTTTAATATTACGCGTACCATACGCTATTACTATCGCAATTATTACAGGCGTTGTAGATTTACTCCCCTATTTAGGAACAGGAGCTGTCTTCGTTCCTTGGGTTATATACGTATTTTTCACTGGCGACACCGCATTCGCCATCGGTCTTCTCATCTTATACATCGTCGTGATTGTCCAAAGACAAATTATGGAGCCTAAAGTACTTTCATCTAATATCGGCCTCGATCCATTAGCGACACTAATCGCTCTATTTGTCGGCTTTAAGCTCTTTGGTTTCTTAGGATTAATCATCGGTCCAGTCACATTAGTACTACTTAATACATTGCACAAAGCTCATGTATTCCATGACTTGTGGAAATTCATTAAAGGCTCACCATCAAAATAATAAATTCTAATTCACATACAACAAAAAACTTAACTGTAATCAGTGGGAAATTCCCACTGATTATTCCTTGTACTTATTTTTATATTAATTACATTTTAAACGAGAGGGTTTCCTAAAAAAGGATAATTTTCTTGTTTTTTTGCATAGAAAACGCATATTTCGTGGTGTTTTTACATTTTTATTCTATTTGTTTTATAATTATTACTTACATTTATTACTTTTTATGTAAATGAATAAATATACAAAATAGCATAAGAGAAGACTTTTCACCAACAATTTCTCCGCTCTAATATCATTTCTTGGCGCTACTTAATCTTATATATAACGTTAAGAATTATATATTGAATCGAAAATACATAGGGAACACAATAAAGTAGGGGGGCATCCCCACTGCTTATTAGCCCACACCAATCCATTTTTTACGGGCAGTTATCCCCCACCTAGCTTCCTAGCATTCGCCGAATTTTGAAGTAGGAGTCTTACTGTCCGGCAAATAGCCGGATAAAACAATACTTTAATCCCCGGTACCAATCAGGCTTTTGCAGGATAAAAAAATAGTGCTTAGATTGCTATAATCTAAGCACTATTTCTGAATAATAATAGTAGATTTCTTTCTAAACTTCCATTCCATCCACTTCATAACAAGCGGCTTCAATAAAGCCCTCGTTACAGGAATAACAAAGATAAAACCCATTATATCCGTCACGTATCCAGGAAGTACCAAAAGAATACCTCCTATAAAGACAAAAATACCATCTAGGACGGCATCACCCGGCATTTCTCCTCTATTTAACCTAAATTGAATCTCTCTAAGCACTTTAAACCCTTGTCGTTTTGCCAAATACACACCTACAATACCTGTAAATACAATCATAGCGAACGTAGACCATAAACCTATTATATGACTTGATCCGATCAAGACTGTAATCTCAATCGCGGGTATTAAAATAAGTAAAAATAACAACCATTTCACGGTTCCACACCCCTTTCATATTCTATCAAAAAACTCAAACATCATCTCTTCTAACATTACCTTTAAAGCACCCACAACGCTCTTATAAGCCCCCGAAAAGAGAAACAACCTTTCCCTATTAAAACTCCATAAGAAACAATTTTTAAAGTATTTTCAGGCTTTTCAAGCTATCTATATCTCTTTTTTGTGTAAAAAAAAAGAGAAGGACTCCGATCCTTCTCTCCGTATTACTTATAGCACTTCCGCATGTCCATTATAAACAATTCCGCGTGCTGCATCAACTGTTACTTCTTGGCCATTTTTTAAAGTTGTTGTTACGCCGTTTACACCAACGATAACAGGAATACCGATTGATACACCTACAACAGCTGCATGGCTTGTTAGACCGCCTTCTTCTACAACTAAAGCAGCAGCTTTTTCGATTGCAGGAATCATATCTTTATCTGTGCTTGTTGTAACAAGAATATCACCTTTGTTTACGTTCGCTACAGCTTCAGCAGCTGTTTTCGCTACAACTACTTTACCTTTTGCAGCTTTACGACCGATTCCTTGTCCTTTAGCAACTTCTTCACCAACAACATGGATTTTCATTAAGTTTGTTGTACCAGTTTCAGCAACTGGAACACCAGCAGTGATTACTACAGTGTCTCCAAGTCCGATTAGACCTGCATCCATACCTGTTTGAATTGCAGTCTCTAACATTTCGTCAGTAGAAGCTGCACGCTTCTCAGCCATAAATGCTTGTACACCCCAAACAAGTGCAAGACGACGTCCTACTTGCTCGTCAGTTGTTACAGCTACGATTGGAGATTTAGGACGGTATTTAGAGATCATTTTCGCAGTATATCCACTTTCTGTTGGAGCTACGATTGCAGCTACACCAAGAGCAAGTGCAGTGTGCGCAACAGATTGGCTAATTGCATCTGTAATTGTTGGAGTGAACTCTTTAATACGTTTTTTGAACATATCTTCATATTGTAATGATTTTTCAACACGTACCGCAATGTTAGCCATCATTGTTACTGCTTCTACTGGATATTGACCAGCAGCCGTTTCACCTGAAAGCATGATTGCATCTGTACCATCGAAGATTGCGTTAGCTACGTCACTTGCTTCTGCACGAGTCGGACGCGGGTTACGTTGCATAGAGTCTAACATTTGTGTTGCAGTAATAACCGGTTTACCTAACACATTACATTTTTTGATTAGACGTTTTTGTACTAATGGTACTTCTTCTGGCGGAATTTCTACACCCATGTCACCACGAGCTACCATTAAACCGTCAGAAACTTCTAAGATTGAATCGATGTTGTCGATACCTTCTTGGTTTTCAATTTTCGGTACAATTTGGATGTATTGAGCGTTATGCCCTTCTAATAATTCACGAATTTCTAATACGTCAGATGCTTTACGTACGAAAGATGCTGCGATGAAATCAACTTTTTGCTCGATACCGAAAACGATATCTTTTACGTCTTTTTCAGTGATACCAGGAAGCTTAATGCTTACGTTTGGTACGTTAACACCTTTTTTATTTTTTACAGTTCCGCTGTTTAATACTTTTGTACGGATGTTTCCGCCAGCCTTCTCGATTACTTCTAGTTCGATAAGACCGTCATCGATTAGAATACGAGAACCTGGATCTACATCGTCATAAAGACCCGCATAAGATACAGAGAACTTCTCTGCAGTACCTAACACTTGCTCAGTAGAAATAACTACTTCTGCACCTGTTACAAGCTCAGCTTGCCCGTCTACGAAGTCGTGAGTACGGATTTCCGGACCTTTTGTATCAAGTAAAATACCAACTGTTTTACCAGTTTTCTTTGAAGCTTCGCGAATGCTTTTAATACGAGCTCCATGCTCTTCATGACTACCGTGAGAGAAGTTTAAACGAGCAACGTTCATACCCGCTTCGATTAATTGTTCTAATTTCTCAATGCTTTCACTAGCAGGACCTATAGTACATACAATTTTAGTTTTACGCATATTGCACCTCCGAAAATTATGAAACCGTTCCCAAATATCTGACATTAAACCGATTAGATGGATAACTCTTTAGATAATTGATACATATCTTTGTCGATTGTATGCTTTTGAGCTAACGCCTCGATAATGTCATGATCAACAAGTTTATTATTTTGAATACCAACACAACGTCCGCCATTACCAGCAATTAATAATTCAACTGCTCTTGCGCCAAGACGACTTGCTAATACACGGTCTTGTGCACTTGGTGATCCACCACGTTGTACGTGACCTAATACCGTTACACGAGTATCAAAATTTGTTGCTTCTTCAATGTGCTTACCGATGTCAATTGCACTTCCAACACCTTCAGCTACAACGATAATACTGTGCTTTTTACCACGGTCACTACCACGTTTCAGACGAGCGATAACATCATCCATGTCATACTTCTCTTCTGGAATTAAGATTGTTTCTGCACCATCAGCTAAACCAGCCCATAATGCGATATCACCAGCGTGACGTCCCATTACTTCAATAACATATGTACGTTCGTGAGATGTAGCTGTATCACGAATTTTATCAATTGCATCAATAACAGTATTTAAAGCTGTATCGAAACCAATTGTGAAGTCTGTTCCAGGAATATCATTATCAATTGTACCTGGTACACCAACACATGGGAATCCTTGTTCAGTTAATTTTTTAGCGCCTTGGTAAGAACCATCTCCACCAATAACAACAAGTCCTTCGATACCGTGTTTCTTTAATTGCTCGATACCTTTTAATCGTACTTCTGGGTCTTTAAACTCAGGACATCTTGCTGTATATAATTTTGTACCACCGCGGTGGATAATATCGCCAACAGAACCAAGTTCTAATTTTTCAATATGACCAGAAATTAAACCAGCGTATCCATGGTAAATACCATATACTTCAATATCATGGAAAATCGCTTTACGAACAACTGCACGAATGGCAGCATTCATACCAGGTGAATCTCCACCACTTGTTAATACACCAATACGTTTCATTTGTACTCACCTCATAAAGATTATTTACCTTATAATAAAATAACACGAAAAAATATAAAATTACAATGGAGAAGATGTGTCTTTTCACAATAAAAACGTGCATTCGCGAAGTGGAACGCACGTTTTTATTATTTTATCCAAATGGAAGCGTTTGAAAACGAAACTTGCCCAATTTTCATATATTTTTCATAACGTTTTTCGATTAATTCATCTTTCGAAATTCCGTTTAATTGTTCAAAAGTTTTTCTAATCATTAAGTCTATATTTTCCGACTGCTTCAAAACATTACGGTGTGCTCCACCTTTTGCTTCTGGAATAATTTCGTCAATTACACCTAATTCTTTCAAATCTGCCGCTGTAATTCTCATCGCTTCTGCAGCTTCCCTTGCTTTTCCTGCATCTTTCCAAAGAATTGCCGCTGCGCCCTCTGGCGTAATAACAGAATAAGTGGAATTTTCTAGCATATGAATGTAATCTCCTACTCCAAGGCCTAGCGCACCACCACTACCTCCTTCACCGATAACGATACAAATAACAGGTACCGTTAAACCTGCCATTTCAAATAGGTTGCGGGCGATAGCTTCACTTTGCCCACGTTCTTCAGCAGCTTTACCAGGATAAGCTCCTTTCGTATCAATAAAACAAATAATTGGACGATTAAACTTCTCCGCTTGCTTCATGAGACGCAGTGCTTTTCGATATCCTTCTGGATGAGGCATCCCAAAATTACGACGAATATTTTCTTTCGTATCTTTTCCGCGTTGATGCCCAATTACAGTTACAGGCATCCCCTTATATTTCGCAATGCCGCCGACAATCGCTGCATCATCACCAAATAGGCGATCTCCATGACATTCGAAAAAATCAGTAAATAAGTGCTCAATATAATCGAGCGTTGTCGGTCGTTCTGCATGACGAGCAATTTGAACACGGTCCCATACTTTCATATTGCCGTATATATCTTCCTCTAAATTTTCTAGCTTGTCTTCCAAAATGCGAATCTCCTCACTGAAGTCCATCTGGCTGTTTTTCGTATAGTCTTTCAGTTCACGAATCTTATTTCTTAGCTCAACAACTGGTTTCTCAAATTCTAGCTCTGCCATACAGCCATTTCCCCTCCTTGATGAACTTCTAAAATCTTGCGAAGTGATTCTTTCATATCATCACGATGCACAACCGCATCTAATTGACCATGGTCTAGTAAGAATTCTGCCGTTTGGAAATCTTCCGGTAGTTTCTCACGCACGGTTTGTTCAATTACACGTCTACCGGCAAATCCGATAAGTGCGCCTGGCTCTGCAAGATTATAATCACCAAGTGAAGCGAAACTCGCTGAAACCCCGCCCGTCGTTGGATGAGTCATAACAGAAATAAATAATCCTCCTGCATTACTATGCTTTTTCAAAGCTACGCTTGTTTTCGCCATTTGCATTAAACTTAATATCCCTTCTTGCATACGGGCACCACCCGAAGCAGTAAAGATAATAAATGGAACTTGTAAGTCGTATGCCTTTTCAACCGCACGGGCAATTTTTTCTCCTACTACAGAGCCCATACTCCCCATTCGAAAACGAGAATCCATTACTGCAACAACAACAAGCATGTCATCAATTGTTCCTTCACCAGTTACAACCGCTTCGTTCAATTCAGTCTTCTTACGATCGCTCTCTAGTTTCTCTTCATATCCAGGAAACTCGAGTGGATTTAATGAAACCATCTCTTTGTCATACTCACGGAATGACCCCTCATCCAATATACTATCAAGACGTTCCCATGCATTCATAGGATGATGATATCCACAGTTCACACATACTTTTAAATTTTTTAGAACTTCTTTCGTATACATGATTTTTTTACATTTCGGACATTTTGTCATAACGCCATCCGGCACATCTTTCCGTACTTGTTCTGAAGGTATTGCAGCGTACTTTTTCTTTTTCACGAATAAATCTCTTAGCACAATTTGACCCCCTTCGTTGAGAGCTAAGGTTAGCGTAAGAAGAAAATGGGGCTAACACCAAAGTTTGATGTTAGCCTTATCTTCTCAATCTGTCTAATAACCTCTCTCTTTACGTTTAACTTTAACCGCTATGCGGTAGAATGTTTGTCATAACGTGTCATGGTCATTTCGACAAATTTTATACATTACGAGTGAAACTGTATATTCTCTACTAATTCATCGTAAATTTTTAGTGCATCATTTTCTTGTTTTTCTTCCAAAGTCGCATAAAGCTTTCTATACAAATCGATAGAGTCTCCTGAAACTTCACAAGAAAGAGTTGCTACATAATCATTTACGATCATCCAAATGCGATATAGTAAATAATTATCGACTTGTTCAATAAGTGTTTTAAAGAACGTTTGATGAAGCGTTGGAATTGAGCTTTCATTTCCTTCAAGTACTTGATCTAATTTCCTTAGTACTTTAGAAAACGTTTCTTTCGGTAAATTACATACAATTCGAATCATATCTTTTTCAAGCAATCGTTTTGTTTGCAATAAATCACGAATTGTTTTCTCATCTTGCAGTAAAAACGGAGCGATTAATTGTACCAGACCGTTATCGTAAAAGTTTCGAATAAACGTTCCTTCACCACGTCTCGTTTCAATTAACCCTACAAGTTCTAGAGCACGCAATGCTTCTCTTACAGAGGAACGTCCAACGTTTAAGCGTGAACTTAACTCACGCTCAGACGGCAAACGATCCCCCGCTACCAATCCATCCTCTTCCATAATGGAACGGATTTTTTTTACAATTTCGAGATATACTTTTGTGTTTGATGATGTCAATGGAAATTCCTCGCTTATTCTTTACCAATCAGCGCTAATTGTTTTGTTTTCTCAGCGATCTCGTTTGGATCTACTTGACGGCGAGCTACTCCTGTCTCCATTGCAGCTTTCGCAACATAAGCCGCTACTTGAGGCGCTACACGCGCGTCAAACGGTGCTGGAATGATATAGTCTGCATTTAACTCATCTTCTGCTACAAGCTCTGCAATAGCCTGTACAGCTGCCATCTTCATTTCTTCGTTAATTTGTGTCGCATGTACGTCAAGTGCTCCGCGGAAAATACCAGGGAACGCTAGTACATTATTTACTTGGTTCGGGAAGTCAGAACGACCTGTTCCAACAACAGCTGCGCCCGCTGCTTTTGCCAATTCTGGCATAATTTCTGGAACCGGATTCGCCATTGCAAAAATAATTGCATTGTCATTCATTGTACGAACCATCTCTTCTGTTAATGCACCTTCTGCAGATACACCAATAAATACGTCCGCACCTTGTACAACATCAGCTAAAGAACCTTCAATACGATTCTTATTAGTATATTTTGCAACTTCATCCTTCACCGGATTCATACCTGCAGGACGACCTTCGTAGATCGCACCTTTACGGTCACACATAATAACGTCACGTACACCATAGCGATATAAAAGTTTAATAATTGCAATACCTGCTGCACCTGCGCCATTTGCGACAACTTTAATGTCAGACATTTTCTTTCCAACTAATTTCAATGCGTTCACAAGCCCTGCTACTGTTACGATAGCTGTTCCGTGTTGATCATCATGGAAGATAGGAATGTTTGTTTCTTTTTTCAAACGTTCTTCAATAATGAAGCAGTTTGGTGCTGCGATATCTTCTAAGTTAACGCCGCCAAAAGTTGGCTCCATTAATTTTACAGTTTCAACAATTTTATCTACATCGTTTGTATTTAAGGCAATCGGGAATGCATCTACACCAGCAAAGCTCTTGAATAATACAGCTTTACCTTCCATTACTGGAAGAGATGCTTCAGGTCCAATGTTACCAAGACCAAGTACAGCTGTTCCATCTGTCACAACTGCTACCATATTTCCCTTCATTGTATATTCATATACCTTACTTTTATCGTCATAAATTTCTTTACAAGGCTCTGCAACCCCTGGAGAATATGCAAGACTTAAATCTTTTGCATTTTCTACTTTTACTTTTGACACAGTTTCTAATTTTCCTTGATGCACTTTATGCATGTGAAGTGCTTCTTCACGAAGTGTTGACAAACTATCCACTCTCCTCAAATTATTCTTGCTGATATCAATTTCTCCAAGTGGTCTGACCACGAACACTACTACTATAATAATCGAAGTGTAGGGAAATTGTCCATTATATTTTCACAACCACATTTTCTTCCCCGACAATTTCACGAAGTGCTCCTAAACATTCTTCACCTGGATGAATCGATAAACTTCGAGATAATTGTACCATTTTATGTTCCTTTTCATAATAAATTAGTACTTTCGCAAAACCTGAATAGTCAAACAATAATTTTGTAACCTGATTTAAAAGCTTTTTCTCATACTGAGACGGCAATTTCACGTAAACGGATGCGTCTTTCTTTTCTTCGTAAACATCCATTTCTTCTAATGGATATAGTCCGTTTACAATCCATTGCAGCTTATGGTTTCTTAGCTCAATCGTACCATCGACTAAAACAATTGCTCCTTCTTGTAACCTATTTGCAAAATGGATATACGTTTCCGGAAACATAACACCTTCCATCTCATCATTTTGATCACAGAATGTAATAAACGCCATCTTTTGCAACTTTTTCGTACGAATCACTCTCACACTTGTTATATACACGATAGCTCTTTGTACTTTTTTCTTATGTCGCATCGCCTGAGCGAGTGATGGAATTTCTAATTCTTTTGCTAACTTCACATACTGCGCTGTCGGATAACTTGATAAATAAAAGCCCAGTGCTTCTTTTTCTTTATTTAATTGTTCAATAAAAGATAGCTCTTCTCCTTGTACGTATTTTGATTTTGGAACAGCATCTCCTAAATCACGTGCAAGATTGGCGTACTCTAACGCTCCTTTAAGACTTTTCCATAAATTTGTTCTCGAAATACCAAAATCATCAAAACATCCCGACCAGACGAACGCCTCTAAATTTCGCTCTGTTACAAACTTTGATGGCATACGAAGACAAAATTCAAATAAATCTTCGAACATTTTTTTCTCGCGTTCTTCTAATAATGCCGTCACTGTAGCCATTCCGATATTTCGAATTGAAAGTAAACTGTAACGTATTGCATTTCCTTCTATTTGGAAGTTGTAACCACTTCTTTGAAGAGACGGTGGCAAAACGTGAAAACCTTTCCGCTTCGTTTCTCGTATATACTGCACAATCTTATCTTCATTTCCAATTGCACTTGATAGTAATGCCGTCATAAATTCCAGCGTATAATTCGCTTTTAAATAGGCGAGTTGATATCCAATCATACTGTAAGCTACAGCATGACTTCGGTTAAAACCGTAATTTGCAAATCTTACAATTAAGTCATAAATTTTATTTGCAGATGTCTCTTCATAACCGTTTTTCAAACAACCTTGCACAAAATGCTTACGTTCTTGATCTAAAATATCACGATTCTTTTTACTCACTGCACGGCGCAATAGATCTGCTTCTCCGAGCGAAAATCCAGCTAACTTCGAGGCAATTTGCATAATTTGTTCTTGGTATACAATTACACCGTATGTTCTTTCTAAAATCGGCTTTAAATCCGGATGTAAATATTCAATTTTTCTTTTTCCGTGCTTCGATTCAATAAAGGTGGGGATTTGTTCCATCGGTCCTGGTCTATATAGCGAGTTAACAGCAACAATGTCTTCAAATTCATTCGGTTTTAATCCGCGAAGTACATTTCGCATACCACCTGATTCAAGCTGGAATACACCTGTTGTATCCCCTCTCCCTAACAATTGAAACGTCTTTTCGTCTTGAAGAGGTAACTTTCTTATATCAATTTGTACCCCCGTTTTTTTCACGATAAACTTTATAATATTTTCAAGTAACGTTAAATTACGTAATCCTAAAAAGTCCATCTTGAGCAACCCGAGTTCTTCTAATGCATCAGCTGGATATTGTGTAACATAAACATCGTTATGCCCTTCTTGAATTGCTATACTCCCCGTTAATGGTTCTTGACTCATAATAACGCCAGCTGCATGAATAGACGTATGACGCGGTAAGCCTTCTACACGCTTTGCAATCTCAAATACACGTTCATGCAAAAGATTTCCTTGAATAAACTCACGAAGCGATTGTGATTCTTCATAAGCATCTTTTAACGTTATACCAAGCTTTGATGGGATAAGTTTTGAAAATATATCAATATCTCTCGGCGGCAGCCCCATTACACGTGCAATGTCTCTAATTGCTGCTTTCGCCGCAAGCGTACCAAACGTTACAATTTGCGCAACACGCAGCTGACCATATTTATCTTTCACATATCGAATCATCTCATCACGTCTTATATCTGGAAAATCGATATCAATATCTGGAAGTGTCACACGTTCGGGATTTAAAAATCTTTCAAATAATAAATCGTATTCAATCGGATCAATATCTGTAATTTCTAATACATAAGAAACGAGTGAACCAGCAGCCGACCCACGGCCTGGTCCTGTTAAAATATGATTTTCATGCGCATACTTCATAAAGTCCCATACGATAAGGAAATAATCACTAAATCCCATGCTAGAAATGACATTTAATTCATGATTCAAACGCGCTATATGCACTTCTTTCGGCGTACCATATCGTTTACGCATACCTTCTTCACAAACACGGCGCAAATACGTATCATTCGTTTCGCTAGATGGAACAGGAAATTTCGGTAATTGATTTACATGAAACGGTATTTCTACATTACAACGTTCTGCGATTTTTGCTGTGTTATAAATGGCTTCTTCTGCTTGAGAAAATAGTGCTCCCATTTCATCTGATGACTTTAAATAATATTGATCCGTTTTCATTCTCGGCCTATCTGGATCCGTCATTTTCGTTCCACTTTCAACAGATAATAAGCATTCATGAACAAGTGCATCACTTTGATTGATGTAACGTACATCATTTGTTGCAACGACTGGAATGTTTACTTTATTAATAAATTCAGGTAGCTTCTCTTGTAAAAGCAGCTCATCTTGAATCGCATGATGCTGCAAACTTATATAAAAATCGCCGAACATATTTTGATATGTGCGAGCTACTTCTTCAGCCTGACTCTCTTTGTCTTCTAATAATAACTGTTCAATTTCCCCGTCTTTCCCTGGTGAAATTGCAATTAGCCCTTTCGCATAATGCGCCAGCCACTTCTTCGGAATACCTTCTTTCGATTTCGTCATAATACTACTAGAAATCTTTAATAAATTTTGATAGCCTATTTCATTTTCAGCAAGTAAGACAAGCGGATAAGACCTTTCTTCTTCTTCACTAAAAATAGAAGCTGTTAAGCCGATAATAGGCTGTATACCATTTTTCTTACATGCTTTATAAAACGGAATAACGCCATACATAACATTTTCATCCGTAATAGCCAGCGAGGAAAAACCAAGCTCTTTCGCCCTGACTACAAGCTCATCAATTTTACAAGCACTTTTTAATAAACTAAAAACGGTTTGACATTGTAAATGCACAAACTTCACTGTTGTACCCTCTCTTTACCTATTTGACTACTTTTATTATAGGTGAAGAGGAAAGCGGAAATCAAAACATACTTCTTATACTTTGTCCATATATATGAAGAAGAAAGGGGAATGACGATGGATGTAAGAGAACATACTTTTTTCTCTCTGCTTATTATTAGTTATTTTATTGCCTTTGGGGTTATACTTGGCGGTTCATTAATTGGCGGGTTTGGTGCATTTCTTATCGGAAAACCAGCTCTAACTTATATTAATCAATTTGCTCAAAATTTAAGAATTTGGGCACTCGTTGCAGCAATTGGCGGAACGTTTGATACGTTTTATAGCTTTGAAAGAAGTTTCTTTGGCGGAGATATGAAAGATATCGTAAAACAAATTCTCCTTATTTTTTTCGCAACTGGTGGTATGCAAACTGGTCTTATTATTATTAAATGGCTAACGCAGGAACATGTATGAGAGTACCAAGTGCCAATACAGCTAAAAGATGGTATTTAGTTTTAGCTGGCGCCGCTGTTGGAGGCGTGTTGAGCTGGTTTGTTTTTTTGTACATATACGGTGTTTTTCAACAAGAACAAGCTAGTAAAATAGCAGAACAACGAGAAATTATAGAAAAGCAAGAAGCAAAACTCCACGTCCTTCTCGAAGATCAAGAGAAATTGAACACAGAAAACAAACGACTCTTAACCATCCAAGAGATTAAAATAAAAATTATAAATCGAGAAAAATACGATTTAGACAACCTTACACTCGAAAATATGACCACTTCTATCCATAATGATCTTCAACATCTTTTAACGAAAAACATTCAAAGTATCGCAAAAAACAAAGACCTTCTCAAAAAAGCAATCGAAAATAAATCGTACAAACATTACGATCGTATATATCGTTTTAAAGTCGATACAATATCTTTTGATACTGTGCTTGAAATTAGCATTGCTATAGAGAAAGAAAAATAAAGAAGGAGGGCTTTAGCGCCGCTCCTTCTTTTCGTTTTAACATATAATCTCTTATTTACAAATCTCACGTAAATCAGCAAACAGACGATCCGCTTCTTCCCAAGAAGATGCTTTTGCACCAGAAGCCATCGGATGTCCTCCGCCGTTATATTGCATCGCTAGTTTATTTATAACTGGTCCTTTTGAACGAAGGCGAACACGAATCACATCATCTTCCTCTAAAAATAGAACCCACGCCTTTAATCCATCAATATTACCAAGCGCTCCAACAACACCAGATGCTTCAGAAGGAAGTACATCAAATTCTTCTAATACTTCTTTCGTTAATTTAATGTAAGCTGCTCCTTCTTCTACCATCGTAAAGTTTTGTAAAATATAGCCGTTTAAACGAGCAATTTTTTCTTTCGTCTTATACATTTCATTGTATAAATCTGTGAATTTCACGTCCATGTCAACAAGCTCACTTACGTAACGAAGTGTTTTCGCTGTTGTATTCGGGAATAAGAAACGGCCTGTATCACCGACAATTCCCGCTAAAATAAGGCGGGCCGATTCTGTTGTTATCTTTAATCCTTTATCTTTTCCATACGTGTAAAACTCATAAATCATTTCACTTGTAGAGCTCGCTGTCGTATCTACCCACGTAATATCTCCGTACGGATCTTCATTCGGATGATGATCAATTTTAATTAACATCTTCCCTTTTGTATAGCGCTGATCACAAACACGCTCTTGGTTCGCAGTATCACAAACGATAACAAGTGCATCTTCATATACACTATCTTCAATATCATCCATTACTCGTAAAAACGATAACGAAGGCTCGTTGTACCCAACCATATAAATGTTTTTCTCTGGAAACGATTCTTGCAAAATTGTACCAAGACCACACTGAGAACCTAACGCATCTGGATCTGGACGCACATGACGATGAATAACAATTGTATTAAATTCTTTAATTGCTCCTAAAATTTGCTCATGCATATGTATAATCTCCTTTTTATTCAACTTCTTCACTTTATCCTCCATTATAACGGAAAGTATTTCATACATGCGAACAATTGCTTTATAATAAAAGTTAGAAAGTTTAGATATTTCTTTTTTCTCCACTATTATTTTTCACAAATCGATGGGAGTGTGCATTATGCCAGTATTAGTCTTCTGTATTATCGTCTCATTTATGTTGTACCTCTTCTACAAAACAAAATTCTTTCGTACAAACCGCCCGATGGAGAAAGGTTGGCTCTCTGGAAAATCTGCAATGGCACTCGGTTCATTCGTCTTGTTCTTCGGGGTAAACCAATTCTTTTTAGAACTTTCAACTGCCCGTATTATCGTTGGTGTTTTATTCGTTGTATTTGGTAGTGCAAGTGCATTTAATGGATTTCGCCAATATAAACATTTCTTACCATTAGCAGTTAAAGAAGCAGAGGCTTCTGAAGCAACGTAAAAAAGCATCAACATTGTGATGCTTTTTTCCTTCCTCTAACTTTCAAAATCATATATGCAACAAACGCAGAAGGTATATTAAATGGGTTGCCTTGCACATGAAAATGTAATTGTTCTTCTTCAAAAGACATTTTTTCATATAGTTCTCGCTGAGATAATCCTGTCCGTTTCTTTTTTTCATTTAATCCTTGTATGTATAGATATTGAATAGGTATCATCACAAGAAAATAAAATAGTGCGACACCACCAAAAAAGAGCACTTCTGATGACATATTGCATACCACCTTCCCGAAATCCATTTTCTTACAATATAATTATAACATAGTACACATTCGAGATGAATTAATATTCTGTCTTTTTTACGTTGCCTTCCCACTAATTTTCCCCACTCCACCTTATACATATTCCGCTAAAACTCACATCTTTAATAATGATTTCCAAACTTAAACTAACAAAAAAGATAGAACAAATCAAAACGATTTGTTCTATCTTTTATTTATCGATTAACTGCACCATAAGTAATGCTTTTCCAACAACATTACCTTCATGATGCACTTCTACATCAACCTTACCAAATTTACGTCCAATTTCTAATACTTTCGGATGAACGGATACAACATTATCAATTTGAACCGGTTTTACGAAGTAAATTGTTAAGTTTTCAACAATTAAATCGCTCTTCTTTTGCGCACGAATGACGCGAGTCGTTGCTTCCGTCACAATTGTTGCAAATACACCGTATGATAACGTTCCGATTGAATTCGTCATCTGTGGCGTCACTGAAAATTGATATAGATGCTCATTTTTCGCTTCTTTCGGCGTCATAAATTGATTCGTTACAATATCATCGATCGTTTCACCAACTTGTGGTTGACGCTGAATCATTTGCAGCGCTTGCAGTACATCTTGACGGCTAATAATTCCTTGCAGTTTATTTCCTTCATCAACAACAGGAAGTAATTCAATGCCTTCCCATACCATCATACGTGCCGCAGCTGCGACAGACATTTTACCGTTCACTGTAATCGGATGTTTTGTCATGACTTTATCAATTGGCGTTTCTTTTACGACACCAATCATATCTTTAGAAGTTACGATACCTAATACCTTTTTATTTTCATCAACAATTGGATAACGTCCATGCATTGTCTCCTCGTTATACGCATGCCATTGCAGCACCGTGTCATCTGGCTTTAAATATAACGTCTCTTCAATTGGTGTTAAAATATCTTCAACGAGTACGATTTCTTTCTTAATAAGTTGATCATAAATTGCACGGTTAATTAACGTTGCGACCGTAAATGTATCATAACTACTCGAAATAATTGGAAGCTTTAATTCGTCTGCTAATTTCTTCACATGATCTTCCGTATCAAATCCGCCCGTAATTAACACCGCTGCACCAGCTTCTAGCGCTAATTGATGTGCATTCGTACGATTACCGATAATAAGTAAATTCCCTGCTTCTGTATAGCGCATCATCGCTTCTAATTTCATAGCTCCGATTACGAATTTATTTAATGTTTTATGTAGTCCTTCTCTGCCCCCAAGTACTTGACCATCGACAATGTTAACGACTTCTGCATATGTCAGTTTTTCGATATTTTCTTTCTTCTTTTGTTCAATTCGAATTGTTCCGACACGTTCAATTGTACTAACATACCCTTTATTTTCTGCATCTTTAATTGCACGGTAAGCTGTCCCTTCACTTACACTCAAATCTTTCGCAATTTGCCTTACAGAAATTTTATGCCCTACCGGCAGGCTATTAATATGTTCTAAAATTTGATTATGTTTGGTAGCCAAATGGTTTCACCATACTTTCTTTTCCCTAAATTCTTCATGTGTTGTATTTTCAGTATACTATATTTCCAAAACTGTTACACTCTCTCTTTCTATATCTGTACTATTTTTTTTATAACAAAATAATCCTTACATTCCACAAGTCACTCTATTACAACAATGTAATGCTATTGTCATCTCGTTCGATAGTTAGTCCACTCGATTCCCTATACAATTAAGACAAGATATGAGACAAAGGAGCGAATACATGATGAAAAAATTTTTAGAGGTAATAGGTGCTGTGTTTTTAGCTTTCGTAGACGGGAAAAAAGTTGCGATGGAATTGAATGAAACACCTGAACAGCCACGTACAAAAGGAAAAGAATCACCAAAACAAGTGCAAACTTTAAAAGCTGTACTGCATACGTAAAAAGCCCTTCACTTGTCTTTTCAAATGAAGGGTTTCTTTTTTATAGTGTAATACTTTCTCCAGCGTCTAATACTTTCCCCGTACAATTTTGTAGATTTTCAACAAATTGATATGGGTCTTGTTCAATAACTGGGAACGTATTGTAATGCATCGGTACGACTGTTTTTGCACCAACCCATTTTGCAGCTAAAACAGCGTCTTCTGGTCCCATTGTGAAATTATCACCAATTGGTAGAAATGCTACATCAATATCATTCAGTTCTCCAATTAACTTCATATCAGAGAACAGTGCAGTATCTCCCGCATGATATATAGTTTTCTCTTCTGCTGTAAACAAAATACCAGCTGGCATACCTGTATATGTAATCGTCTTATTTTCTTCATCAATATAACTAGAGCCGTGGAATGCCTGGGTAAATTTCACTTTTCCAAAATCAAATTCATGTGAACCCCCAATATGCATCGGATGTGTATTCACACCTTGCCAACTTAAAAATGTAGCTAATTCAAATGGTGCTACAACAACCGCATTATTTTTCTTCGCAAGTGCTACTGTATCTCCCACATGATCACCATGTCCATGCGATAAAAGAATCGCATCTACTTTTACATCTTCAGCCTTTAAATCTGTTTTCGGATTCCCTGTTAAAAATGGGTCAATTAAAATAACCTTTCCATTCGTTTCAATCTTTACAACTGAATGCCCGTGATAAGATACTTTCATTATTATATTCCTCCCCTATTCACATTCACACTTTGTATTCTACATGATTTCTTAATTCCCTGTCTTTTCTAACATCTATTTACTTGTCATAACGCTTTCATCCGATGTAAAGTTATATTTGTAATTAAATATCTCGGGGGGGCCAATCGATGAATGCTAGATTAGAAAATTTAATGCAATGGCTAAAAGAAAAAAACGTAGAAGCTGCGTTCCTAACTTCTACACCAAACGTTTTCTACATGACGAACTTCCACTGTGAACCACATGAAAGACTACTTGGTATGTTTGTATTCCAAGAAAAAGAACCTATTTTAATTTGTCCTAAAATGGAAGAAGGTCAAGCGCGTAACGCTGGATGGGCACATGAAATCATCGGATTTACTGATACTGACAGACCATGGGATATGATTGCAAAAGCAATTAAAGACCGCGGTATCAATGCAAATGCAGTTGCAATTGAAAAAGAACATTTAAACGTAGAACGTTACGAAGAATTAACAAAATTATTCCCAAATGCAGCTTTCAAATCAGCTGAAGAGAAAGTTCGCGAACTACGCTTAATTAAAGACGAAAAAGAACTTTCTATTTTACGTGAAGCAGCTAAAATGGCAGACTATGCTGTTGAAGTTGGTGTAAATGCAATTAAAGAAAATCGCAGCGAGCTAGAAGTATTAGCAATTATTGAGCATGAATTAAAAACAAAAGGCATCCATAAAATGTCATTTGATACGATGGTATTAGCAGGTGCAAACTCTGCTCTTCCACACGGTATTCCAGGCGCAAACAAAATGAAACGCGGCGATTTCGTACTATTTGATTTAGGTGTAATCATTGAAGGTTATTGCTCTGACATTACACGTACAGTAGCATTCGGTGAACTTTCTGAAGAACAAACTCGCATTTACAACACTGTACTTGCTGGACAATTACAAGCAGTTGAAGCATGTAAACCAGGCGTTACACTTGGTGCAATCGACACAGCTGCTCGCTCTGTCATCGCAGATGCAGGCTACGGAGATTTCTTCCCACACCGCCTTGGTCACGGACTTGGAATTAGCGTACACGAATATCCAGATGTAAAAGAAGGCAACGATTCTCTATTAAAAGAAGGTATGGTCTTCACAATCGAACCAGGTATTTACGTACCAAACGTAGGTGGCGTTCGTATTGAAGATGATATTTACATCACAAAAGACGGATCAGAAATTTTAACGAAATTCCCGAAAGAATTACAATTTGTGAAATAATAAAAAAGGTAGCGTGGTCGCTACCTTTTTCTATTGCTCTACTATTTCAAATTTCTCTACAATCATTTTTGCTGGATCGCTTTCAAGTATTTGAGAAGACCATACTTTTATTTTATCCCCTGTTTTCAACAGTTTATATGCGCTTTTATCCTTAAAGTTCAAGACTGTATGTGATGGATACTCTTTATTCATTTGTTGCTCCATATAATTTTGCAACTCTACTTTTGTTTCAAACATTTTATCCCCGACAAAAAATACCGTATCATTTCTTATTATGATATACCCTTCTTTAGGACCTTGTTTTACCGCTACTTGCTCTACTATTTTTGTAGTGCACGCTGATAATATGATTAGAAGTATACTTAAAAACATATACATAGAAATTTTCATGTTCCTATTCATTTTTAGCTCCTTACTCTATACTATTTCCGCTTTAAAACTATCTTCTCTTCATAATTATCATCCCATTTAATCACAACTTCTATCGGTTCATCTTTAGATAGGGATGCACCACTTACACAGGAAGACTTCATTTCAATCCTTGCTCCCTTATGACTTTCTGACGTTGTTGTCATTGTACAAAACGCTTCATTAATATTAATCTCAAAATTTTTAAATTCTGTATTCCCATCCCCGCCCTTATATTGAAATGTAAACATTCCATCTTCACTGTCATCCTTAATATGGCCTTTATATTGTCCCGTCCAATTTTTGCTTTCGCCAGAAAAAGTAACATATGAGCTCGAACAACTTCCTAAAAAGAAAATACTAATAAAAAAGAATAATGCTCTCTTCATAATATCCCTCCATTCAAAAGCATTTATTTCTTCTCAATGTCTATATGTAAAGAAACCGAGTGCGAAATTGAAACATTACTATAAGAGCTGCCCCAATATTATTAAAAAAGAAGGCCCCTTAAAAAGTGCCTTCTTCTATCTCACTAATATTCAATTGAAATTTCACAATCCAAACTGAGAAAAGGTGGACAAGAATCGCAAACGCCATACATGCTCCACTCAAAAAGGTTAATATAGGATGCGAATACACATGCCCCAATCCATAAGACGCTCCTACGAAAAACAATGTTATGTAAATATATATCGCTCCATGTATTTGCCTCATATAAGCCTCCTTTTCCCATATTATAACATAAGTTTTCTGATTATTCGAATTAGTTTGTTGTGGTCAATATTTCTCAACTGTTACACCTCTAACAGCAGCCTTAATATATGGTGCTCCTTGTAAACTTTGTAAATCCTCTGTTTTTCCTGTTACGACTACACCGTATATTGGTAGGTCTTTTGGTTTGAAGTTCTTCACCTCATTATAGTTTGTTCTAAAATATTCTTGATATCCCCCTTTATTTTCACTTAAAGATTTCATAGCACCAATAAACCTCATTGAGTTTCCTTCAATATCTTTGTACTCGTCTTCCTTCTTATCAGCATAACTACCCTCAAATCCAAAAATATTCATTGATAACTCTGCATTTAATACCGCTCCGGTTTCAGGATCTGCTAATCCTGTATATGTCTCTGCTTTCTTTTCATCATATGTATCTACCCATAACCATACAGGTCGTATTCCTTCAGGAAGCATTTTTACTACTTCATCCGCTGTATATGCCTGATCAAAGGATAGTGCCACCTCTGCAACTTTATTCTGCAATTCACTAATTCTCTCTAAATCATTAACATAGTTTAAATACTTTACAAAAGGTAAGTAAAACCGCATTTCCCTTTGCATTGTCTGTCTATTATAATCTTGCATCGGTGCAAATTCAGATTTTTCATTCTGATTCTCTTCATCTAATATAGTATTTCCATTATAATTCTGTTGATTGTAACCCCAAATAGAGTATTCATAAATTTCATCAATCCACTTAACCGGTTGTCCTTGAATATTTTTATATGAACTGTACATCATTGTACCACTAGCTATTCCCACGCTTAATTTTGTATGTGAATTAAAAATAATATTAGGCCCTTGAACACTTTGTTGTAAATATACTCTCTGATCCATTTCTCGCTTACTCTTCTCGTTAAAATAAATTAATAGACTTATACTTCCTATAATAAGTACTAGTGTCACAACTACTGAAATTACGAGATTTCTCCAAAATTGCTTCCGCTTCGCTTTCTTCATCAAAGCTTTCATCTGCTTATCATCCATATTCAAATCAAAGTCCTTCCGACTCATCATTTCTCCCCCTATACAATTTTTTAAATTGATTTCTTGCACGGTACAAACTTGTTTTCACTGTTTCTTCTTTCATACTTAATAAAATGGCAATTTCCTTATAAGATGGTTCATATTCATATTTCAACAGTAAAATATGACGATAATCCTCCGTCATCGTCTCCAATATTTCTTGTACCTCTCCTTGTAGTTCACTTGTTAAAAGCACTTCATCTAATGTCTTTTGGCCAATAAGAACGACAGATTCAATTGCGATTGGATTTAGTCTTTTTTCTTTTCGGTATAAATCTCGGTGCTGATTGATCGCAACTCTAAAGAGCCACGGTGTTAAATGCTCTAACGGTATTTCCTCCATAAGTAATAAAGCTTTATATAACGTATCTTGCACAATATCTTCCGCTTCTTTTCTATCTGCTCCAATCTTAATTAAGTATCCAAACACAGCTTTTGATTTTTCTATTAATAATGTTTCAAACGTATCATGACTCATTCTGCTCTCCTTCCTATATACTCAACGTTTGAGGGCGTAAAATGTATACAGCTTTTCTAAAAAAATTTTCATAATAAAAAGCACATCCAATTTGATGTGCTTCTCTCAAAAATACTATTCTATTATTTCATCGCTTCCTTCACAACATCTTGAATCATAACAACTTCTGTTTTCATATCAACAGACGGTGCTTCCTCATCAATACATTCATACCAAAACGCTAAATGCTTTTTATCAATTTCATAATGAGAATTTTCGACAAGAGCCCCGCCTTCTCCTTGCACAGAATACCAATATAAGTACTCTTCTCCATCTCTTATTTCCCGGAAAATTGTCTCTACATACATCTTTTCGTCGTTTAATGTCAAAAGTACTTCTTTCATATTGTCATTAAGAAGCTGCATCCATTCATCTACTCGATGACTTTTACCAGGCTTCACTTTAAATCGCGATAATTCTACATTCATTTTTATTCCCCCGTTCTCTTGCGCACAAATAAACTATATTCTATTGGATTATGAAAACTTAATTTGCTAGCTAATTTTTGCGAAGGAATATTGTCTGCATTACAATCCCAGCACGGTGTAATATCATTTTGCATGCAATACTCAATGAACCGTGTTGCTACCGCTTGGGCTAACCCTTTCCCTTTATGCGCTTCATGCGTCACAATATCAATTTCAGCAAATCCATTCCCACTAAATATCGAAACACATTCCGCTACAATCATCCCATTTTGTTCTATACAAAATCCAAATCCATTATCCAAAAACGCTTCATTTGATCCCCAATACTCTTTATAATAATCCTCTGTAAATTCATTACTTCGTTCTATCTCTCTTCCATTAATACGTTTAACTTCATATGTATTTTTGTTACAATCTCGGCTTCTCTCTTCAAAGATTACTCTTTGAAATTTCATTCGCGGGATTTTCCGAAGCACATTGCTAAAACGTTCTTCAATTATCATTTCCCACTCTTCACTAGAAGTGAATAATGTAAATCGTTTCTCTGTTTTTTCAATAGCTGTTTTTATATAAAAAAATAAATCTTCGTTATAACTTCGGTCATGCATATCACCAAACAAATAATAAATACCGTTAGCTGTAATGATTAGTCCTGCTGTTACTTGCTCGTTTGCAAAAACCTCACCATCTATCATTTGATCACATACCGCATAAGCAAAAGTCGTTGTTCTTATATTTCCTTCTAAAATCGGAAGAACTTTTCTATACTCGGCTACAGAGATTTTTTTCATAATTGCTCCACTATGATCGTATCAGCTTCTATATTTTCAAAACAAAGATTTACCGTTCTCTTTAATGCTCTCGTTCTATGAATTGTGCATGCCGGAATTAGAATTGAATCGTTCGGTTTTAAAATTGCTGTCTCCCCATCTTGAAAATCGATAAGTAATTCTCCCTCTAATACAATGAATAATTCGTCGGAATTAGAATGATAGTGCCAATCATATTCACCAGTAAATACAGCAATTCGTAAGCAATGATTATTTATATTTGAAACGACGAAGTTTTTATGTTGATCTTGAATATTCTTTGTTAATTCTATTAAGTTCACAGTTTCCATATTTCGTCCCATCCTTTCATTAGTCGTTCTTCTAAAAAAACTAATTTAGTCTCCACCGCCACCTCCGCAATCTCCTCCACCATCACTTGAGCTGCTACAATCGTTGCTACTGTAGTCACCGAATCCACTTGATGAGCTTGAAGCGTATGAAGATTTTTTGTTCCTTTTTCTATCTTTACTGCTTTCATGACTAGGCCACATTTTATCAAACAATATAAAGAATAAGACTAATTCTATTGCGACAAGTATAAATCCTAAAATACTCTCAATAATATTTGAGGTTATCCCAAAACTATAAAATAGCTCGAATGAATAACCACACAAAATTACATACAGAACCATACAAATATACCGAAATGTTTTTTCTATAATACGGACTATTTTTTTTGAAATGGGTATGTTCTGCTCCTGATTTTTCTTTATATATTTTTGTCTCTTAGCTTGCTTTTTCTTCCTCTTTTTGCTCCCCATCGAATCCCCTCTTTCGACTTTCATTTTCCGTTTAATTCCAAATTATCACAAAAAAACACATCATAACAAGCTATATTTCTCGTAAAGTTTTGTTTACTTTTTGTAAAGTTTTATTTACTTTTTACCTAAAAATGGATAAAATAAATGTAACAAATTTACAAAAAGGAGAACTTGTATATTTGATTAAAAATAAGGTGAAACAATTCCGCGTCGTTAGAAACATCACCCAAGAACAATTAGCTTCCTCTGTTCAAATCACTAGACAATCCCTCATCGCTATCGAGAAGAATAAATACAACCCAAGTTTAGAATTAGCATTGAAATTATGTGAGTTTTTCAACTGTAAAGTAGAAGATTTATTTCAATTAGATAAAACTGGGGAGGAAAAAGAATGAAAAATACTTTTAATCAAGAGTTCATTTCGCATCTTACCATTTTATTGTTAGGTTCAACTTTTCTTTATTTCAATAGTAATGATGAAGAAAAAATTAGTTCTGTCCTTCTATTCGCTGGCGTATACATACTCTTAGCCTTGATACTATTAGTAGTGAAACGAATATTCTTTAAGAAAAAAAAGAACGATGCAGAGAAATATCCATTACCTGAGATGGATGAAAGAATCGAGAAGATGAGTTTAAAACTTATGGCACAAATTTTCGGTCTCTCTCATTTAATCGGCTCTGCGATACTATTTATTTTATATCTCACTGACAAAAACTCGATGATACGAGTTGAATATGCCTTGTATTACTTGTTCGGCATTCTTTTCTTTACAATGATGTTCGGATTGAAAATTGTAAAGAAACTAGACAATTAATCCAAATAAAAAGCCCCTCCTTACGAAAGGAGGGGCTTACATGTATTTCTATTATGATAAAGCAGGAGCTTTTTCAAGAAGCTCTTTTGCATCAGCGTATTGTAAGCCGTGAGCTTCTGCAACCGCTTCGAATGTTACATATCCATCTAATGTGTTAATACCTTTTAATAATGCAGCGTTGCCTAAGCAAGCATCTTTATAGCCTTTGTTCGCAATTTGTACTGCATATGGTACTGTTACGTTTGTTAATGCAAGAGTTGATGTACGTGGAACCGCACCTGGCATATTAGCAACTGCATAATGAACAACGCCGTGTTTTTCGTAAGTTGGGTTGTCATGAGTTGTAATACGGTCAGTTGTTTCGAAAATACCACCTTGGTCAATCGCGATATCTACAACGACAGAACCTGGTTCCATTGATTGAATCATTTCTTCAGTTACAAGTTTTGGTGCTTTTGCACCTGGAATTAATACTGCACCAATTACAAGGTCAGATTCTTTTACAGCTTCTGCAATGTTGTATGGATTAGACATTAATGTTTTTACTTGGTTACCGAAAATGTCATCTAATTGACGAAGACGTTCTGCACTTAAGTCGATGATTGTTACATCTGCACCTAAACCTACTGCAATCTTCGCTGCGTTTGTACCAGCTTGACCACCGCCGATAATTGTTACTTTGCCGCGTTTCACCCCTGGGACGCCTGCAAGTAAGATACCTTTACCACCTTTGTTTTTCTCAAGGAATTGTGCACCGATTTGCGCAGCCATACGACCTGCAACTTCACTCATAGGCGCAAGTAATGGTAATGAACGATTATCTAATTGTACTGTTTCGTATGCAATTGATGCGACTTTGTTATCAATTAATGCTTTCGTTAATTCTGGTTCTGGAGCTAAATGTAAGTATGTGAATAAAATTAAACCTTCACGGAAATAACCATATTCACTTGCAACTGGCTCTTTTACCTTCATAACCATATCTTGATTCCATGCTTCTTCAGCAGTTTCAACAAGTTTCGCACCAGCTTGTACGTATTCTTCATCTGTAAAGCCTGATCCTATACCTGCTCCTTTTTGAACAAAAACTTCATGACCATTTTGCACTAAATGTACAGCTCCCGCTGGCGTCATTGCCACGCGGTTTTCATTGTTTTTAATTTCTGTTGGAATACCGATACGCATTATTAGTTCCCCCTTGAGTTATGAAATGACCCCTGAATCATTTTTTAAAGCGCTTTCTACGCTCTTATATTTTAACATAATATCTCAATATTTGACAAAAAATAAGACGAGTTTTCCGATAGATTTAATCTTACATTAAAGGACAGTATTATCCGCACCTTTCAGTATAAAGGATAAACTGTCCAATTATTAGAAAATTCACTTTATTTAATTCTATCGATGTCTATGAATAACATCCACTGCACCGGTTACTTCAATAATTGTACCGGTGATCATATCGGAATCGTCCTCACATAAAAACGAAATGGTTCTTGCGATATCTTCACCTGTTCCAGATCTACCAATTGGTGTTTTATGTTCTTTCTGCTGACGCGCTTCTTGAATTGTCGCCTCTTTCATTTCACCAATAATATCACCAGGACATACCATGTTCGCAGTAATACCATATTCCGCTTCTTCGTAAGCAACTGTTTTCGTTAATGAAACAAGTCCTACTTTCGCTGCCGCAAAAGCTGAGCGATAAATCCATCCCGGCGCACTATCTGCCCCTTGGAATCCGTAATTAATAATACGGCCAAAGTTCTGTTTTCTCATAACCGGAACGACAAGTTTTAATAAATGAAATACCGCTGTTAAATTGCCCTGAATCATTTCATTCCATTCGTCTTCTTCATAATCGACTAACTTTTTTCGTTCAAATACATATGGACCAGCATTATTAATTAAAAAGTCAATTTTGCCAAAACGGCTCATCGCTTCTTCTACTATTTTATGTAAATCTTCCTTTTTCGTGACATCAGCTTGCACGAACTGTAGACGTTCTTCCACATTTTTATATGTTTCTTTCATCGTTTCCATAGCAGCTATATCGCTATGATATGTTACTGTTACTGAATATCCTTTAGCCAATAACTTTTCTGTTACTTGCTTTCCTAAACCTTTCGTACCGGCTGTAATGAGCGCGTGTCTCACAAACATGCCTCCTTTTAAATTCCTATACTTCATATGTAACAAGTTCTTGCTCCAATTACAACTAAAATGAATTGAAACAAAGTTTTCGAAATTTTGTAACGTTTTCAGCAAGCATATTACCAAAATTTGTTTTATAATTAAGTTGTAAACAGTTATAAAATGATTGGGAGGAATCTATTATGAATAATACATATACAAATATTTTAATTGCGGTGGATGGTTCTAAAGAAGCAGAAAAAGCGTTTAAAAAAGCAATTCAAGTTGCAAAACGAAACAATGCAACATTAACAATCGCTCATATCGTTGATGTAAAAGCGTACTCTGCAGTAGAGGCTTATAGCCGCGCGATTGCTGAACGCGCAAATCTATTTGCAGAAGACTTATTAGAAGACTACAAAAAAACTGCGCTTGAAGCTGGCCTTGAAAAAATTGAAACTGTATTAGAATTTGGTAATCCTAAATCTAAAATTTCAAAAGAAATCGCTCCAAACAATAAAGTAGATTTAATTATGTGTGGTGCAACTGGTTTAAATGCTGTTGAGCGTTTCCTAATTGGTAGCGTCTCTGAACATATTATTCGCTATGCGAAATGCGATGTCCTTGTTGTTCGTGGTGATGAGGAGCAAGGTGATCTTTAATTCATAAATAAAACACCAAGTCCCCAGGGGCTTGGTGTTTTTCATTTCACATATTTCACGATAAATACAAGACAAGCAGCAACAATCACTAAAGAAAAACAATACGTCTCATCTTCCATTCCTTTCTCATTTCCTAACATTACACTAACATACATTTTTTAGAAATAGACGGACACAATATGTGTGTTTAGAAAAGGAGGATGCTACATGGATGATTCTGAACGTATTATTTTAGATGTGAATGGGAAAGAGATCGAAATGTTAGATACGATTCGCACACATTTTAAAGAGAAACATGGTGTGGAACTAAGTAATGGTGCATTACTTCGAGATTTGATGGATATTGAGTATATTCGAATTACGAAAGATCGACATAAGTATGATTAATCGATGAAACTTTAAGCCTAGAACATATTGTTCTAGGCTTAATTAAATCTATACGAAAAATGTTATAATTAGGAAAAAACAGGTATGGAGGATACCCTACTATGAAATCTGAAAATATCTCAAAACATTTTCACACATTACATGTACAAAGAAACCAGTTCCTTCCTAAGCTTCATTCACTTTCACAAGAACAACTATGGTATAGGAAAGAGGATGGAAAATGGTCTATTGGTGAACACTTTTATCACTTATATTTAATTGCAAGGATGCTAAAAGTAGCGATTAAATTCTCTTTCACTCTTATCCCTTATGCCAAGCTAAGAAAAAACGCCCCATTTGCAACTGACATACATGACATTTATGCCGAATATAAAGAAAAACACGGCAGAGGCATGAAAGCCCCTTGGATTTTAATCCCTTCAAAAAAAGTCTATCACTCTATGAATGTAAACGAATTAGAAGAATTACTTTCACGTGAAACAGGTGAAATAAAAAAACTAGTTCAAAATATAGAAGAAAATATCGCAGGGCATATCGTATTTTTAGACCCCATTGCTCACTACCCTAACCTGATTCAATCTATCCAGCTATTAGCGATACATGAGAGGCATCATTTTATGATTATGCAAAATAATTATGAAATGATAGATACGCACCTAAAAGTCTAAATACAAAAAGGTAAGGTGCTTTAAAAAAAAGCACCTTACCTTCTATATCATACATCATTTAACTTCCAACAAACTCTCCAACTAACCCCTTCGCTTTCTCTAAAGCGTTTTGGATTTGTTCAAACCCTGTTCCGCCAGCACTATTACGGCGCTTTACAGCCGCATACGGTGAAAGAACTTCATATAAATCTTCTTCAAATAACGAACTCATTTCTTTATATGTTTCAAGTTGTACATCTAATAAATAAATTCCTTTTTGTGTGCAATGTAGAACTAACTTCCCAACAATTTCATGAGCTTGACGGAACGGCAGTCCCTTGTTTGCTAAATAGTCAGCAATTTCTGTTGCGTTAGAGAAATCTTGCGTTACAGCTTGCCCCATTTTTTCTTTGTTTACAGTCATCGTCTCTAACATGCCGGCCATAATATGCAGGCATCCTTCTACTGTTTTTACTGTATCAAACATTCCTTCTTTATCTTCTTGCAAGTCTTTATTGTAAGCGAGCGGTAATCCTTTCATTACTGTAAGTAAACTGAATAAGTTACCGTATACTCTGCCCGTTTTACCGCGGATGAGTTCCGCCATATCCGGATTTTTCTTTTGCGGCATAATACTGCTTCCTGTTGCGTATTGATCGCTCATTTCAATAAATTGAAACTCTTGGCTACTCCATAAAATAAGTTCTTCGCAAAAGCGTGATAAGTGCATCATGAGCATAGACGAGTTACTTAAAAACTCCAGTATAAAATCACGATCGCTTACCGCATCTAAACTATTTTCATAGATTCCATTAAATCCAAGAAGCTCCGCACTATATTCTCGGTCAATCGGGAATGTTGTCCCAGCTAGCGCTCCTGCTCCTAATGGGGAGATGTTAATACGCTTTAATGAATCTTCATAACGATTCACATCGCGCTCTAACATCCAAAAGTAAGCAAGAATATGATGTGCAAATGATATAGGCTGCGCACGCTGCAAGTGCGTATACCCAGGCATAATTGTTTCAATGTTATTTTCCGCTTGATGAACAAGAACAGTTTGCAATTGTTTTGTAGCCTTTATAATATCTTGCACTTTTTCTTTTAAATATAAGTGCATATCAGTCGCTACTTGATCGTTACGGCTTCGGCCTGTATGAAGTTTCCCACCTACTTCACCGATTTTTTCAATTAACATCTTTTCAATATTTAAATGAATGTCCTCAGCCTCGACTGAGAAACTCAATTTATTTTCTTTCGCTTCCTCTAGTAAATATTGAAGCCCTATCTTTATTTTCTCTGCTTCTTCTTTCGTAACGATGCCTTGCTTTGCTAGCATCGTTACGTGTGCAATACTCCCAGTTATATCTTGATTTACTAATTGTTGATCGAAGGAGATGGATGCTCCAAACTCTTCAACCCATGCTTCCGCTTCTTCTGTAAAACGTCCGCCCCAAAGTTTGCTCACGCTTCCACCTTCTTTTGATTCACTTGGCTGTATACTTTCGTAGGTAAACCGAATAATGAAATGAATCCAACTGCCGCATCATGATTAAATTCATCCTGAGCAGTATATGTTGCTAATTTCTCATCGTATAAAGAGTACTCAGATTTACGACCTTCTACAATTGCATGACCTTTAAATAATTTCACACGCACTGTACCTGTTACATTTTTTTGCGTTTCTTGTAAGAAAGCATTGAGCGCTTGTTTTAAAGGTGAGAACCATAGGCCGTTATAAATAAGTTCTGTTATTTTCTGCTCAATCATTGGTTTAAAATGCGCTACTTCTTTCACAAGTGTTAAATCTTCCAGCTCTTTATGCGCTGTAATTAACGTCATCGCTGCTGGACATTCGTATACTTCACGAGATTTAATACCGACAAGACGATTTTCTACATGATCGATACGTCCAACGCCGTGTTTTCCAGCAAGTGCATTTAACGTTTTAATTAATTCTGAAAGTGGATATGCAGTGCCATTTAAAGTAGTCGGTACGCCTGCTTCAAATCCAATTTCTACAAACTCTGGTTTATTCGGTGTATCTTCTAATGCCAATGTCATCTCATATGCATCTTCTGGCGGCGCTGCCCATGGATCTTCTAAAATGCCACATTCGTTGCTGCGTCCCCATAAGTTTTGATCGATTGAAAATGGGCTATCTAAATTAATTGGAATTGGTACATCGTTTTCTTTTGCGTATGCAATTTCTTCTTCACGTGACCACTTCCATTCACGTACAGGCGCAATTACTTCTAAGTAAGGATTTAATGCTTGAATAGAAACTTCAAAACGAACTTGGTCATTTCCTTTTCCTGTACATCCGTGTGCAACTGCAGTCGCACCTTCTTGTTCTGCGATTTCTACTAATTTTTTCGCAATCAGCGGACGAGATAACGCAGAGACAAGAGGGTATTTTCCTTCGTATAATGTGTGTGCTTGCATCGCCATCAATGCATATTCATTCGCGAATTCCTCTTGAACATCCACCATATACGATTTAATCGCACCTACTGAAAGTGCTTTTTCTTTTACAAACGCTAAGTCTTTTCCTTCCCCTAAATCTAAACAAAGCGCAATAATATCATAATTTTTCTCTTGTAACCATTTAATTGCAACGGAAGTATCAAGACCTCCGGAATATGCTAATACAACTTTTTTCTTCTCCATTTTTGCATCCCCCTAAAGAATAAATATTCATTATTTCTTATAATAATTCAAACTTTAACACCTTTCATAAAATGAATCAAGGGGAATTTATATTTTTTTTCAAACAATTTCGTCGAACTTCTTTCTTTTTTTATGTAAAATAGAGGCAGGAAAATGGAGGGCTGTCTATGGAAAAGTATTTTATATACAATGAGCATCTAGGAATTGCAGTGCCGAACATACAAGAAGAATGGGAAGACATCTCTGAAAAAACGCAGCACGCTATTTTATTAAAATGGGAGCAAATTCGGGGAAAAATACCCGATCGTATAAAAGAACTTGAACATTACATTAATCAAAAACAACATCGTTTAAATAACGAAGAGAATTTTGAAATTTCCTGTAGGCTTAATTCTGAAATTGCTGATCTTGCTTCAATTATTAACGATCTTTGGCTTTGGTATCGTCTTACCCAAAACGTATCTGAGGGAAAAGCACACCAATGAAAAAAGCATGCCCCTTAATTCATTTGGGTCATGCTTTTTTGTCGTAACAAACTTTGCAATATATTTCTTGCGCCGTTTTTGCCAAACATACATCAAATGGACCTACTAGCAGATTCTTTCCTTAGGCAGTTTCACAAAAACAACTAGATCTTCTTCATATTGAATCTTTTTTCTGACATGAAACGCATTTTATTTCTTTTCTTTTGAACATGCCTTTTAGCATATCTCCACTCTCCCCTTCATCTATCTATATTCATATACTATGTACAAAAGCAGGTCTCACACTTATGCGAGCTTTCATTATTATCGCTTTAACTTTTTTAAGTGTGATTAGTTGAGATGCATTTTTTAAAGATAAAAGTGATGAAAACAATACAACTGAATAAAAAACAATCTTTCCTATCTTACGAAATAACTTTGACTTTTCTACAAAAATATTTAAACATAACAATTTTTGTAGATTCCCTCCGTTTATTGTCGGTTTCCATCCGCATACATTTTTTGAAAGTATGATATAATAATATAAATCTTGAAGGAAGGGATTTTGATATCATGATCGCTCGAAGGAGCATGTGGCATCGTATTGACGAATCATACACGTAGCGTATTTTTCAGCTCAGATACTTTAGTCTAGCGAAAAAAATACGAGAGTGGGGAAATTATGATTGCCCGAAGGATAATTTGGCAAAAAAAAGACTCTTCTTACACATAGCGTTTTGTTTAGGACTTAATTGTTATTAGCTAAACAAAACAAAGAAGAGCAGGATTGCTAAATGACGAATCCTACTCACCGTTTTGTTTAGTCGCTTTAAGACTTAAACTAAAACGAAGGTAGGGAGAATTGATGGACGAGAGGATTATTCGTTATTTCTTCAGCGACATATAGCGTAGTTAGTTTTACGTAAACTAACTGAAAGCTACATGTGAGCTCGTAGTTAGTTTACAACACCAAAAGGACTACTAACTACGGAAAGAAGGAATAACGATGAGGAACATCCAAAGTCGACAAATTATTAAAGAAATTTTTATGGTTTTAATCGGTTCATTTATTTTAGCAGCAGCGCTATATCACATTCACTTCCAAAACCACTTAACTGAAGGTGGATTTGTAGGTATTGCACTATTTATCCAAAATTTTTATGATATTTCACCATCTATTTCAACTGTATTAATGGATATCCCTATTATTTTACTTTGTGCTTCATTTTTAGGTAGAAAAATGGTTGGCTATTCATTCTTAGGTTCACTTTCATTCGGAGTATTTTATTCCCTTATGGAAAATTATTCTCCATTTACGGTAGATTTATCAAATAATTTATTTGTAGCTGCAGTAGTTGGCGGTGCGTTAGCTGGTATTGGACTCGGTTTTATATTGCGATTTGGCGGTGCAACCGGTGGGGACGATATTTTAACGATTGTATTAAGTAAACGAACTCGTTTTACAATTGGGCAAATTTTCTTCGTCTTTGACGCGATTGTTCTTGCGCTTTCATTATATTATTTAAATTGGACAGAAATTGCTTTTACTATTCTTTCAATTGCCGTACAGGCAAAAACATTGGATTTAATTTACTATCCAAAAGCAGAAAAGAAAGCAACAAAACAACCAGTATCAATTCCAATGTCCAAAAAACATGCAACAAACTAAAAAGCGAAAGGCTTCGGCCTCTCGCTTTTTTTTTACGCTCTTTTTTCTTTTTCGACTATGTGGCGCACTTGATAAAATCGATTCGCAAATTCAGTAACATTTCTTGTTAAACGATAGTTCACTGTAGATCCGATTGCCATTCCAATTACCGGAATACCTTGGAATAACTTACGACGAAGCGCATAAATCGAAAATGTCTTCAAAATTTGCTTTAACACAACCTCCGTAGAAGCTGGTTGTAACACCGCTTCGTCTCCTTCATAAAAGAACGAATCTTCTTGCTCCAGTTCTTGCAATAAATTGTACCATGCGTACTGCTGAAGTCTTCCTGGTAGTAATGACGCATGAAACACCTTTAACGCAAGCATCATTTCATAAGGCTTGTTCACATCATGCCCAAATGATGTTGCAATAAGTTGTACAGCCTTTACATTTAACGCAATCATAACCGGAAAATCAGCTGTTAATAATAATAAACCACCAGCACCCGTTGCTCCGCCTTGTACGAATGAATATAGGCGATGACGTGCTGTTTGCTGCTCTGCTATGTATGTTAATTGATCAATAGATAATGATTTCAAATCTTCAAGTTGCTCAATTGATTCATCAAATAATCTCGACGTTCCTAAAATACGATTACGTGCATCTAGCTGTGATTGTGAACTTTGAATAAGCGCATGCAAATGAAAGAGCCATCCATCTGCTTTCGTAAAGAAATCTTTTCGTTTTTTCTCAGGTAATTTCGCAATTGTAGTATGTACCCATTTATCAAACATTTTTTGAAAATCGGTCGATTCTTGCTCAACTAATTGCGCTTCCCATTCCTTTATATTGTCTAAAATGGCTTGTTCTCGCTTCGATCGCACCGTAACAACCACCTCGTTTGATTTTTTTCTATTGTAACATATTTCCGCTTATTCTTTGCAAATATGCTTGTATATCGCATATTCTTTATTTACAATCTATCCGAATAAATGGTACCGGTTTCTATTCAGCTACATTATAATCGTCCCTATACAAAAAAAGACGAGACCCTATAGGATCTCGTCTTTCTTTTCATATATTAACCAATATCTCCAAGACGTAGTACGTCACGAGCAATCATAACTTCTTCGTCAGTTGGAATTACGATAATTTTTACTGGAGAGTGTGGGAAGCTGATGAATGCTTCTTCGCCACGAATGTCGTTACGTTTTGGATCGAAGTATACGCCCATGAACTCAAGGCCTTCTAATACACGCTCACGAATTAGAGCACTATTTTCTCCAATACCAGCTGTAAAGATGATTGCGTCTACACCTTTCATACGAGCTGCATAAGAACCAATATATTTATGAATACGTCCTACGAATACTTCTAGCGATACTTCTGCACGGTGGTTTCCTTCTTCTTCCGCTTGTTCGATGTCACGTAAGTCACTAGAGAATCCAGAAAGACCTAACATACCACTTTTCTTGTTTAATACGTTAAGAACTTCTTCTACTGTTTGGCCTGTTTTTTCCATGATGTATGGAATTAACGCAGGGTCAATGTTACCAGAACGTGTACCCATTGTTACACCAGCAAGTGGAGTGAAGCCCATAGAAGTATCGATAGATTTACCGCCTTCTACTGCTGCGATACTTGCACCGTTACCTAAGTGACAAGAAAGTAAGCTTAAGCTTTCAAGTGGACGACCTAATAATTCAGCCGCACGCTCAGTTACATATTTATGAGAAGTTCCGTGGAAACCGTATTTACGGATGCCAAATTTCTCATAGTACTCATATGGTAAGCTGTATAAGAATGCAGATTCCGGCATTGTTTGGTGGAATGCTGTATCAAATACTGCTACTGCTGGTACGTTTGGTAATACTTCTTGGAATGCTTTAATACCAACAAGGTTTGCTGGGTTATGAAGTGGTGCTAAATCGCTTAATTCTTCGATATCAGCTAATACTTCATCCGTAATTAAAACAGAGTCAGCAAATTTTTCGCCGCCGTGAACAACACGGTGACCGATACCGCCAATCTCATCTAGAGACTTAACGATTCCGTTTTCAGTTAATTTTTTAAGAAGCATATTAACTGCTACTGCGTGATCTGGGATGCTTGTAATTTCTTTTTGTTTTTCGCCATCTACAGTAATAGTGAAGATACTATCTTCTAAACCGATACGTTCTACTAAACCTTTTGTTAATACTGTTTCACTTGGCATTTCAAATAATTGGAATTTCAATGAAGAGCTTCCTGCGTTAATCGCGATGATTTTTGACATCTAGTCTTTCGCCCCTTTTTCTCTTGGTAGTTGTGTGGATCATCCCACAAACCGCTCGATTTTATCTAATTAAATCTACTCATTATGAAAACGTTTCATCATCAGTAAATTTTATACTCACGATTTTAATTTAAACATCGTCCGACATATATTTCAAGTGAAAAAATTGTAACACCAAGAAAAAAAATATATTACAGATTTCAAAACAATTCAGTTAAATCTTGTATACACTAAAAAATATTACATATTATATACAACTGTACCATATTAATTACTAACCCTGTTACATATATATCGTATTATTTATGTGTTGCAAACCAAGTATTCAATTGATCCATAATGTTCTCCATAGCCTTCATGTTAGAGAACTTAGGTAATTCCACTAGTAGTGCCTGTTTCGGCATTGTTACACCTTGGCCTTTCTTTTGGAGCACAAATATACTTTTTGCATTTTTCTCGTTTTTAAACATGGAAACAGGTAGCTGTAATAACCCTTGAATAAAACATGTTTCTTTAATAAATGCATGTAATTTTGGCGCCTGATTACTTTCGAAAATAAAGTTCGGTACTAAGAAGAATAAGTACCCGCCTTCTTTCGTATGTTTCACACTTTGTTCAATAAATAAGTGATGCGCATATGACATTCCTTCATCTGCTTTTAACTTATATTCACTTGCACCGATTTCATTTGGATAGTAACCGATTGGTAAATCTGAAACAACTGCATCAACTGGGTCAATATAAAGTGGTGCTAGTCCATCTTGATGGAAGAATTCGATTGCATGCTTTTGTAAATTCGCATTTACTAAAGCAAGTTTAATTAGCACTTCATCCACTTCTACACCAAATCCACTCATTTCAAGTCCTTCTTTGGCGCTATTAAACACTGTAGTCATTAAGTTACCTGTTCCAATTGCAGGGTCTAAAACAGTAATTTCTTTTTGCCCTTGCATAAATTTATGGAATAAGTAGCTCATGAACATTCCAACTGCATCAGGCGTCATTTCATGATTCGCTTGCACGCCTTCTTTCATTCCTTTTAAAATGGCTAGCTGAAATGCTTTACGAATTTCTTCCCCTTTATATGTTTCTTCATTAAACGTACTATATTCACGATTCAACCTTTCAATTGTTGCCTCGGATAATTCTTCTTGTAAAATCGCTCCTTCAAACAAGTTATCACCTGTTTCTACAAGCGCCTCTAAATATGTTACATCTAATTCTTTACGTAAAACTACCGTAGAAGAATCAAAAATAGAAAATAATGTTTCTACTGCCTGACTCACGTACATTCCTCCTTCTCTCTTTTACACATAACTTATATCATACCATAATCTGATTTTTTCCCAAAAGAAAAAGCGACCTCTTTTTAGGAGCTCCCTTTTAAGTGATGTATGACGTAACGTCTTTTCTCATATATCGGTTCATTTAACAATATATGAGAAAAGACGACCTCTTCTAAAGTGAAACTTTAATTAGAGGTCGTCTTCATTTACATTACTTCGCTAATTTTGCTGCTTCTAATGCTGCTTCATAGTTTGGATGGCTTGTACCTTCGCTTACGTATTCTGCGTAAACTACTTTGTCATTGCTATCTACTACGAATACTGCACGAGCAAGTAAACGAAGTTCTTTCATTACTAAGCCGTAAGCTTCGCCGAATGAAAGGTCGCGGTGGTCAGAAAGTGTTACAACATTTTCTAAACCGTTTGCTGCACACCAACGTTTTTGAGCGAATGGTAAGTCAGCGCTAATTGTTAATACTTTCGCGTTTTCAATACCTGCTGCATCTTGGTTAAAACGACGTGTTTGCGCATCACACACACCTGTGTCGATTGAAGGTACAACACTAATTAATTTCACTTCACCTTTGTATGTTTCTAAACTTACTGGAGATAAGTCGTTTGCTAACACTTGGAAGTTTGGCGCTTGATCGCCAACTTTAACTTCTGTTCCAACTAAAGTCATTGGATTACCTTTAAAAGTTACGTTTGCCACTTGAAAATCCTCCCTTATTTAAACAAAATATGTACACTGTAAATCATAGTTTGTCCCTATCGATAATGCAAATAAAATCGCTTTATTTACAAAAAAATAAAAAAGAGAACATCCTAAAAGTAGAGCTCTTAACTAAGGTTCTTTTCTTTTTTACGATTACAATAGTAATTGAAATCATATCGTACACAACTCTAAATATATCAACTTAACCAAAAATAAGACAATAGTAGCAACCTATACATATTAGAAGGTCGCCCCAAAACACCCTTTGAGACGACCTCTATTCGTTAAATTTGAAATTCTGGATCATCTTCTTTTCGTTTATCCATCATTTCTTTCACTTTATCAACAGCTTGTGGCGCTAATTCAATTATTTTATCGATGACGTGTGTTTGTTTATCTAAATGCAACACTTTCACACCTTCTCCATTTATAACAAGAAAGGCAACAGGATTAATAGAAACTCCTCCACCACTACCTCCACCAAATGGATGACGGCCTGAATATTCTACTTTACCAAATTCACTTCCACCAGCAGCAAAACCGAAACTGACTTTTGAAACGGTAAGAATTACACTTCCATCTGCTGCTTTAATTGGGTCTCCAACAATTGTATTAACATCAGTCATTTGTTTTAAATGCTGCATTGCGGTTGTCATTAAACCTTGAATTGGATGGTCCATTCTAAATCCCCCCTATGCTTGAACAGATTTATCTGTCATACCAGACTTTTGCTTTCTCATAAACAGGAGTAGTTTTACCGCTGTTTTCACAGTACGAAATATACGAAAGGAAGCTGTTAATTCACATCTTGATGCAAATCCCTTCCCTTGAAAGACAGGTGTAATTTCAAATTCTGGTACGTCAACAATATGCATATATTGTCCTACAATTCCAGCAGCCATTCCTTTTGTCCCCCATGCATATCCAGTGACAATTCCGGTACTGGCTGCGTCGCCTGCTCCAATTTGTGAATGCCATTTCCAATCATTGATTTTCACTCGTTTGAGAAAATCTTTAACAATAGTATGAACTTCTTGAAGCTTTTTTATCAGTTCACCCATGCTATCAAGTTGTGCCATAATTTTATTATCTATGCCGCCATCTTTCTCAGCTTTTTCGATTTTTTGCTCCGTCTTTTTCTGTTGTTTTTCAATTCTTTCCAACACATCAAATGTATATCGAATCATCCATATTTTCACTTGAAATAAACATTGCTTTTCCATTTCTGAATATAAAAACGTCACCTTAAGTGATATTTTCGACAATAGTATAAGCAAAATAAAAAGTAGGAGAATTATCATTCCAATTACGAGCCACTTCATTCGTACCATCCTTTCACTCCATACCCATTATCGACAAGTTTATTCACCATTAAACAACCTTTTATAAAATTGAATATAAAAATTTTTCTAAAAATAAAAAGGGATTTTGACAATTTATATCGAAATATATTATTTGAACATATCATCGAGAACACATTCTCATGATATGTAGCACGAAAAACTGAAAACTTAACTGCAGTGGAGGGATACATAATGGCAGATCGTCGCAATTTATTTTTCTTTTATGGTGATGACAAAGCAACACTTGTTGAAAAAATGAAACCAATCTATCGTATTTTAGAAGAGAATGGATTTACCATATTAGATCATCCAAAAAATGCAAACGCTATTGTCAGCGTTGGAGATGATGGAACTTTCTTACAAGCCGTTCGTAAAACTGGTTTTAGAGAAGATTGCTTATACGCAGGGATTTCTACGAAAGATGAAATTTCTTTCTACTGCGATTTCCATATTGATCACGTTGATACAGCCCTTCAAGAAATTACAAAGAACGAAATTGAAGTGCGAAAATACCCAACAATTCAAGTAGATGTAGATCACGGAACATCTTTCCATTGTTTAAATGAATTTTCTTTACGCTCAAGCATCATTAAAACATTCGTTGTGGATGTTCACGTTGATGATTTATATTTTGAAACATTTAGAGGCGACGGTTTAGTTGTTTCTACCCCAACAGGAAGTACGGCTTACAATAAATCATTGCATGGTGCAGTTGTTGATCCGCTTATCCCTTGCTTCCAAGTAAGTGAATTAGCATCTTTAAATAACAACACATACCGTACACTTGGTTCACCGTTCATCTTAAATCACGAACGTACATTAACTTTAAAACTAAAACCAGACAGTAATGATTATCCGGTTATCGGCATGGATAATGAAGCACTTAGCATTAAACAAGTGGAAAAAGTTGTTGTACGCTTAAGCGATAAACAAATTAAAACAGTTAAATTAAAAAATAACTCTTTCTGGGAAAAAGTACAGAGAACGTTTTTATAGTATTAAAAAAACCGACAAATTATGAAAAATCATAATTTGTCGGTTTTTTATTTCCCCCGATTAACGCGGGTAGCCCTCTCTATTATTCGGCAACTTTTCTTGTCATTTTTTGTCGGTAAGTCGATATGTTTTTACGCACCTTTTCTATACACGATTTCCCCATCAATGACGATCATTTCTGCTTGTACTTCTTTTATTTCTTCTGACTCGATTTCAAATATGTCGCGGTCTAATATTGTAAAGTCTGCTTCATATCCTGTTGTAATTTGCCCCCGCTTCTCTTCTTTCCCAATTGCATAGGCACTTCCTGTTGTAAATAAAGAAACAGCCTCATATACCGTTAGCCTTTCTTCTGGCATATAGCATACGCCGTCAATAAAGCTTCTACGTGTAACAGCACTATATATACCTAAAAACGGATTCACTTGTTCGATTGGAGCATCAGATCCACCGTTGCAGTGTAATCCTGCATCTAGTAACGTCTTCCAAGCGTATGCATAACGAAGACGATGTTTCCCTAGTTTTTCAATGACTGACGGGAAATCCGATGAAACAAAGACTGGCTGAATATCGATAATAGCCGGCAAGTGTTTCATTCTTTCAATCAACTCTTCACGAGCGAGCTGACAATGAATAATGCGGTCACGTAATCCTTTTGCTGGCGGATATAATTCGAGTGCATCAATTACATATTCAAGCGATAAGTCACCAATTGTATGAATGGCAACTGGCATATGTAAATCACGAGCTTTCTTCACTAACTCTGCAAGCTCCGCACGTGAAAAAATCGCAACTCCATTCGTTTCCTGCGCATCTTCATATGGTTTACTTAATAAAGCTGTTCTTCCGCCAAAAGAGCCGTCTGAAAAAATTTTCATCGCCCCAAATTCAATGTAGTGCTCATTTCCATATTCTTTTCGCTCATCCGCTACTTCATGATGAACGAGCAAATGTGCTTTAAATGGCATTTCTTTTATAACGTGTGAAAACGCATTGTATGTTTTTCTAAAACCGCCATAATAATTTAAATCTTCCGTATGCCCACCAACGAGTCCGTATTGCCAGCAGTCTTTAATCGCTGTTTGCAGAGCCCTTTGTAAATAGGCTTCATCAATTTCAGGCTGAACATGTTTAATTAATTCTTGTCCTTGTTCATATAAAAGTCCTGTTAACTTATTTGATGAATCCCGGCCAATTTTCCCGCCTTTCGGGTCTTGCGCCGCTTCTGTTATGTTCGCTTCTTGCAGTATGTATGAATTCACCCATGTCACGTGGCGGCAAACTCGTTTTAATAAAATGGGATGTTCTTTCGAAATCTCATCTAAATCACGTACATGAACTTGTTTTGTATCTGTAAAATTGTTTTCATTCCATCCTTCTCCGATAATCCATGTTCCTTGTGGAGCTTCTTCTACTCGCTTCTGAACGAGAGTAAGTACTTCGCTATAAGATGTACAATTTGATAAATCTAGACGGAGTAACCTCTCCCCATGTCCAATAAGGTGCATATGGCTATCAACAAGACCTGGAATCATCGTTTTCCCTTTTAAGTCACATAACTCCACTTCTGCATATCGGTTTTCTAACTTTTCTTTATTCCCCACGTCAACAATGACGCCATTTTCAACGTAAATGGCTTCTACTTTTTCATTTTCTTCTCTCATCGTGTAAATGGTGCCGCCGTACCAAATTTCTCCCATATATCCCATCTCCTTTATTTTTATTGTATAGAAAAAAGCACCATTTCAAAACATGGTGCTTTTCTAAAAATTACTTTTGTTCAGTAGTAGACGTTGTAACTTGCCATTCAATATTAAATTTATCTTTCACTTGTCCGTATGCTGGGCTCCAGAACGTTTCTTGAAGTGGCATGATAACTTCTCCGCCTTCTTGTAACTTATCGAATACTTCTTTTGCTTTTTCTGCATTACTAATTTGAATTGCGATTGTTACTTGAGATCCAATCGCATGCCCTTGACCTGGGAATGTATCAGAAATCATAAGTTCCGTATTACCAACTTTTAAAGTAGCATGTGCAACGCGCTCTTTCGCTTCAGCTGGAATAGGGTATTCTGGATTTTCAGGCATATCACCAAAAGTTTGCATGACTTCTACTTTTGCGTCTAACGCCTCTTTATAAAACTGTACAGCTTCTTGCCCACTACCATCTAAAACTAAGTAAGGATTAATACCTAAAATCATACGGACACCTCTTTTTTAAAATTTATAAAATCGAACTTGTGTTCGTTTTTATAATATCATACGTTTTACATTTCATTCAACCATTTACTACACTATTTTCGAAATTATTTTGAAGAAAGCTCCATCTCTTGTTTTCTAAGTTCGATACGACGAATTTTTCCAGAAATCGTTTTTGGTAGTTCATCTACAAATTCAATTTTGCGAGGATATTTATATGGTGCAGTGAGTTCTTTGACGTGTTGTTGAAGTACTGGAATCAATGTTTCTTCGTTCTTTTCTATATTCTCTCTTAATACGATAAATGCCTTCACGACACTTCCACGAATTTCATCTGGACTTGCGACAACCGCACATTCTCTTACGTATGGATGTTTTACAAGTGCATCTTCTACTTCAAACGGCCCGATTGTATAGCCCGAGCTAATAATGATATCATCACCACGCCCTTCAAACCAGAAGTAGCCGTCTTCATCCTTTTTCGCTTTATCACCGGTAATATAATAATCACCGCGGAATTGCATAGCTGTACGCTCATCATCTTTATAATATTGTTTAAAGAGGGCTGGTGTTTCAATGTGAACTGCAATATCACCAACTTCTCCTACCTGCACCGGAATACCTTCCTCATTTACGATATCAACATGGTTGCCTGGCGTCGGTTTTCCCATTGATCCTGGTCTAATGTCCATCCCTTTCATTGTCCCAACAAGTAACGTATTTTCCGTTTGTCCATAACCGTCTCTTACTGTAATGTCAAAATGCGTTTGGAACGTTTCAATAACTTCCCTATTTAATGGTTCACCTGCTGATACAGCGCTCTGTAACGCTTCTAAATTGTACTCGTTTAAGTTTTCTACCTTAGCCATTAATCTATACTCAGTCGGCGTACAACAAAGCACGTTCACTTTATTATCATCTAATAAATTTAAATACGTTTTCGGTTCAAATTTACCGTGGTATACAAATCCTGTTGCCCCTGAGCCGAGAGTTGCTAAAAACGGGCTCCAAATCCACTTTTGCCAGCCTGGACTAGCTGTTGCCCATACAACATCATTCTCTTCAATTCCGAGCCAATTTGGGGCGCTCGTACGTAAATGAGCATATGCCCACGCATGCGTATGAACGGCACCTTTTGGATTTCCTGTCGTCCCTGACGTGTACGATAAAAAGACCATATCTTCTTTATCGGTCTTCGCCATTTCTAACATGTCACTTTCTGTTTCTAATGCTGTTTTTAAATTAATCCATCCATCTACTGACTGCTCGCTCAGGACGAACTTTTGAAGAGTGTCCATCGCCTCTATGTCATCAAATTGTCTAATGTACGGTTCATAACTTACGATTGCCTTTACTTCTCCGTGCCCAATGCGATACTCAATATCTTTTTTACGCAACATTTCCGAGCTTGGAATTACGACAAACCCTGCTTTAATCGCAGCAATATACGTCATGTAGGCTTCAATTAAACGCGGCATCATAATGAGGAGCTTGTCCCCTTTTTGCAAGCCACTTTTTATAAAAGCGTTTCCAATTTTATTCGCACCTTGCATTAATTCAAAATATGTAACTTCTCGTCTATTCCCTTTATCATCTTGCCAAATTAAAGCAAGCTTCTCTTTATCATTCGTATATTTCTCTATTTCTGAAACTAAATTATAAGATGGTGGTGCCAACAATTCCTCTCTCTTCATAAAAACATCCTCCTTTATTTCTATGCCTCCCTTATATAATAAAGAATTTTCAGTAAATTTTGAACCCTCTTCTTTTGACAAATTTTTTATATCTATGTCGAATTAAATTTATAACGATACAAAAAAAAAAGAAAGAGCGGGGAACCCGCTCTTTCTAAGCCATCGTATATGGGATTATTTTTGGAAACCGCCTAATTGTTGCTCAGCTAGTGAAACTAGACGTTTAGTGATTTCTCCACCAACAGAACCGTTAGCGCGAGATGTTGCATCAGCTCCAAGTTGAACACCAAACTCTTGAGCGATTTCATACTTCATTTGATCTAATGCTGCTTGAGCACCAGATACTGCTAATTTATTTGTGCTTGCCATGTTGTATCACCTCCTTGTGAGTATAGAGTGTGATAAACAACATGACTTCATACACATTTGAATGTGGTAATTTATGGTTTTAGAAAAGTTCCTCGAATTTTTCTTCTTCCGCCACTACTTCTACTGTTTGTAATACCATTGTTTCTTTGTTCGCTACAGCTTCTTCGATTAACGGCGTGAAATCATATTTCGCTTCAAAACGATTTGCTTTTTCGCGCTTTGGTTTCGTCGCTGGGCTTGCTGGTGTGAACACTGTACAGCAATCTTCATATGGACGAATCGAAATATCGTACGTTCCAATTTCTTCTGCAATTTTAATAATTTCTAATTTGTCCATTGTAATAAGTGGACGAATAACTGGATAGTTTGTTACTTCGTTAATCGTATGCATACTATCTAGCGTTTGGCTTGCTACTTGTCCAAGACTTTCACCAGTCGTAATTGCAAGTGCGTTACGCTCCTCTGCGATGCGCTCTGTAATACGCATCATCATACGACGCATAACTGTCATTGAATAGCTAGATGGAATTTCTTTATTAATCGTTTTTTGCACTTCTGTAAATGGAACAAGGTGAAGTGTTACACGTTTACAGTACTTCGTTAATTCTTGTGCTAAATCGATTACTTTTTGTTTTGCACGCTCACTTGTGAAAGGTGGGCTATGGAAGTGAACTGCTTCCACAGATACGCCGCGCTTCATCGTCAAGTACGCTGCTACTGGGCTATCAATACCACCAGAAAGAAGTACCATTACTTTTCCACCAACACCAACTGGTAAACCGCCAGCTCCCATGCGCTCACCACACATAATATAGCTGTAACCACTGCGAATTTCTACACGTACATTCACATCTGGATTATGAACATCAACTGTAATATCTTCTGTATTTTCTAGAATGTGTCCACCGATTTCTGGAAGTAACTCCATCGTCTTCATTGGGAAGCGTTTATCAGAGCGGTGCACTGTAATTTTAAATGTTTTCACATCGCCTTTTACTTGTAAGAAAGCTGCTAATGCACCTTTTTTAATATCTTCTAATTCTGATGGTACTTTCATTGCTAAGTTAAACTTATGAATACCGAATACATCTTGCAATCTTTCAGAGATTGCTTCATGGTCTTCCCCATTTAATTGGATGTACATGCGGTCATGTGTTGCATCGATTTTAATATTTGGAAACTTTTTCAGTTTGAACTTCACGTTATCTTTTAATGTGCTTACAAACTTAGAACGGTTCTTACCTTTTGTCGTCATTTCTCCGTAACGAACTAAAATATATTCATATGTCATCATATTTCTTTACCTCATCACTTCATATAATTTTGGCATTGTCTCTTTTACAATACCTTCAAATTGTTTTACTTCTTCCATCGTGTTTTCCGGTGCTAAACTAATACGAATAGCACTTGCAGCGGCGGCATGCGGTACCCCCATTGACACGAGTACTCGGCTCACTTCATTTGCTTTTGAAGAACAAGCAGACTTCGTTGATACATATACACCGTGTTCTTCTAAAGCATGAACGACCACTTCCGGTTTTAAACCGACAAACGATACATTTAAAATGTGCGGTGCCGCAAATTCAAGCGACGTATTAATCGTTACATCTTCCATCTCTTTAAAGAAACGGACAAGCTCTGTTTGTAAACTTTGCAAATGAACGATCTTTTCATTCACTTGCTCCATCGTCATACGAAGTGCTTTCACCATCGCTACAATACCAGGTAAGTTTTCTGTGCCTGAACGATACTTAAGCTCTTGCTGACCACCTGATAAGATTGGATCTAATCTTACACCATCACGTACGTAAAGAAGTCCTGTTCCCTTTACACTATGAAATTTATGCCCAGATATTGAACAAAGATCAATATGAGAAGCGTATAAATCAAGCGGTACTTTTCCTATCCCTTGTACATGGTCCACATGGAATCTTATTTTCGGGTAATTCGATAATAACGTTCCAATTTCAACAACAGGCTGAATTGCTCCAGTCTCGTTGTTCACATGAATAATTGACACAAGAATCGTATCTTCACGAAGCGCTCGTTTTACATCTTCTACCGATACAACACCATGCTCGTTAACCGGTAAATATGTTACATCAAACCCAAGCTCTTCTAATTGCTTATATGCTTCAAACACAGACGCGTGTTCAATATTTGTTGTAATGATATGTCTACCGCGCGAACGATTCCTCATCGCAATCCCTTTAATCGCAAGGTTATTCCCTTCCGTTCCACCTGATGTGAAAATAATTTCAGAAGGTTTAACGTGAAGGAGCTGCGCTGCAATCGTTCTTGATTGTGTTAATAGACGCTCTGCCTCTCCTCCAAGCGAATGAATGGAAGAAGGATTTCCAAAATATTTCCCAGCAACCGTTACGTACGATTGAAGGGCTTCTGGATATGGCTTCGTCGTCGCACTATTATCAAAATAGATCATCGTTCTTCCCCTTTCAGCGCTATCACATCGTATAATCATATCATAAATACGTGTAATTACGCTAAAACTACTCAAAGGTTTCGTTTTATTTTAAAACGAATAACCTTACTGTATTCCGCTATTCATTATAGCAACATCACCTTCAAAATTACACAAAAAAACAAACCCTTTATGAAAGGGTTTGTTCATTGTCTACATATTCAGCTATTTTTTGAACAACGCCAGGCTCAAGTTGCTCTAATACAGAAGCCGCTTGTTCTAAAGCTGCATCGTATTGATATTCACGGAATAATTTCTCAGCGTAATTTAAGCTTTCTGCAAGATCCTCATCATGACTGCGGTAACGGTTACCGTATTGAATTAATTTTTCAACTAAATACGCTTGTCCAATTAACTCTTCTGTCATTTCTGCTACACCGTTAACAGTTGTGTACGCCTCTTCTAAACTGCTATTTACAGCATTCATATTTAACGGTTTTACTTCTAATTGATCATATACAGCTTGCATTGCCATTTGTCCTCTTTGTAAATCTTCCATAATGCTTGTCGGAAGACCTGGCAAATTCGACTTATGCATAAAGCGTTTCGTTTCTAAAATTGTGTTTCGCATTTCTTGTAACTTCTCACGTGCTTCAAATTCTTCTTTGCGCATCGTTTGTAGCATTTCTTTATACTCTGTATGGAGCACTTTTAACGTTTCACATTGCTCATAAATCTCTTCTAATTCCTCACGAATAATAGAGAAGGCAATATCTTGTTCCGCAACGCGTAATTGCAACACTTCAAAACGTTTCATTAAAATGTGCATTTGTTTTTCAATTACTTTTTGCGACTCAATATCTTTGTCTTGTAATTGATAACTTTGTTTCACAAGTTGTGTTTCTGCTTTTGTTTCGATCGTTTCAACACGAATTTCTTCTAAATCTTCATAAACAGAAAGTGTTTTTTGTTCCACATAATGTCTCGCATGTACTTCTTGTTCAAGTTGATCATAGAAACCATCTAAACGAGTTTTTAAGTTTTCTACTTTTCCTGCTGCTTCTGTTATATGAAGCTCCTGTATATCCATTAAACATGTTTGTAGTTGTGTCGTCATATCGCGAACTTCTTTAGGAATGTCCAAATACTCTAATACATAGCCTTGTCTTATCATATCATCATGACCTTGTAATAAATCTTCTAGCTGAACTGGTAATGTCGCTTGACACTCTACCAATAAATCTGGAATTTGATGAATAATGATTTCTAGACTTGCTAAACCTTCTTCTAAACTAATAACAATTTCTCTCGCTTTTAAATAATCACCATTATCTGTTGCCTCTTCAAAAGTTTTGAACTTCTCGGATTCAACATCTAACATCTCTTCGATTTTTTGCTCAGCTGCTCCATACATGTGTCGATGAGCAAGAACACTCTTTTTCATACTACGATATGTATCACGTAATCCTTCAATTTCCGAGCTATTTTTCTCATGGCTTTCTAACAATTGCTGTAATTCATTTAAAATGTCAGTAATACGATTATCAGCGTCATCTAAACCACTTATGGATTCTTTCATCGCATGCTTTGCTTTTCGGAAGGAGAATTGCGAGGCGAATTTTCGCGCTTGCGCTAAATCTTTTTCAGCTTTCGGAAGGGTTGTTGATACAATTTCATCCCATTCTTCACGCCATTTACCAAACAGTTCTTCTGTTTGACCCGTCATATTTAAATCTTTTACCCGTTTTAGTTCATCTGCCACAGGTTTATCTTTTATTTCTTGTTTCCACTGCTCCAGTGCTTCAATATCTTTATATGAACGATTTCTTATCACAAGCTCTATCATGAGCAGCACTAGAATAGAGCTTACTACAATGATAACGATCGTCAGGATAGAATCCATGCAAAAAAGCCTCCTAATTATATCTCTTTTTTTGTCCGTTCCGTTTATGAAATGGAAGGCATTATGTATAAAAAGGGAATTCCCCTATATTTAACAACTAACAATGTTCTAATCATACCATGTAATGGCGTGTTTTTGACCTAGTTTTTTTTAAAATTTCATGTTTCTTTAAATGCAACCGTAATTTTTCTTAATATTCCGTCTAACCTATCTCTTCTCTTCAAATGCACGCAATAAAAGGCCGTCTTCCCTATGAGATATGAAATAAATTTTTCGCATGAGTGGTGGTTCAATAGAAATGACATGTACATCCCCTTGCCTTATCGCTTGCTCTACCACCATTTCTGGAAGCAACGTAATACCAAGACCAGCTTTTACCATTGCAAGCATCGGTTCTGCATACGATGTTTCAACAGCTATAGTTGGTTTTACACCTATACCATGAAACATGTTCATAATCATTTTCCGTACATCACATATTTCTGGATATACAATTAACTTTTCATTTTGCAGCTCTTCCATTTGAATTACCGTCTTCTCTTTATACGGATGATTATGTGAAACGGCACAAACAATTCTCTCTTGTTTCACTTCTTTTATATACGTAGCACCTTCTACTACCGAATCGATGAACATCGCTTCAATCTTCCGCGCTTTAAATAATTCCCTTAATACTTTCGTATGCTCAATGTGCCATTCCACTTCGAATGCATCACCTAATATATCTTTACATTTTGATATGTAACGCTCCGCTAAACTTGGTAATATGCCAATTGAAAGTTTCCGGTTCTCTTGATATCCCTTCATTTCCGTTTTCACTTCATTTATTTGTTCCAAAATCGGTAACATTCTTTTTATAAATAATTCTCCAGCCTCTGTTAACTCCACTCCTTGAGCAGAACGTTTGAGTAAAGTCACCTCTAAATTCGCTTCTAATCTTTGAATTTGTTTACTAAGCGCTGGTTGGGAAATATGTAAAAGCTTACTCGCTTTCGATAAGCTTCTCGTATGTTTTACTTCAATAAACGATCGTACTGCCTCCAAATCCATCGTACACACCTCTAACAAAAAGTTATAACTGTTATAAAAAATCGATATTTCCTTTTAGTAGAAATCAATCTTTATACTTATTTCATCAACTTACTATAAACGAAATGTAAAGGGGAAAGAAACTCTTGGACAAAAAACAAATGCTACTCGGCTCCCTTCTATGCTTACTTGCTGTAACTGCTTGGGGATTTATGTTTCCTGTAATGGCAAATGCTTTGCAATTTATCGATCCGTTCTTCTTCACAACTATTCGATATGGATCAGCAGCTATTATTTTCCTTATTCTTCTTTTAATCGCTGAAGGAAGAAATTCACTCCGCTTCGAAAAACGAACTCTTTCGTTATTCTTTTACGGAACAGTCGGTTTCGCAGGATACGGTTTTCTCGTTTTTTACGGCCAACAGCTTGCCGGCCCTTCCGGAGCAATCCATGCCGCGATGATTCAGTCTCTTATGCCACTCATCGCCTTATTATTGCAATGGATAACGAAAAACAAACGCCCTCAAAACTACACATTTCTTTGTATGTTCGTTGCGTTACTCGGTGTTATACTTGTCATTTCAAAAGGAAATATTCACTTATTATTTGGAGCAGCAAGCCACTTATCAACAAACATATTGATGTTATGCGGCGTTACTTGCTGGGTCATTTATACGAATGGCGGTGCTCGTTTTCAATCTTGGTCACCACTTAGATACACAACATTAACTTGTTTATTTGGTTCTATTTCACTCGTTATAATCGTTACTGCATTAACAAGTGCAAATATAGTCGCTGTACCGTCATTACACACAATTATGAGCGTTCGTTTTGAACTCTTTTATATGTCAATTGTCGCGGGCGTTATCGCTGTATTTTGCTGGAACACAGGAAATCGCTATATTTCATCAATTAACGGCATATTATTTATGAATTTAGTTCCTGTACTTGCTCTTATCGGTTCCATATTTCGAGGTTATACCGTCGACAAAATTGAAATTGCCGGAGCCTCATTAACAATCATTGCGCTATTATGCAACAATTTATGGCAAAGAAAAGAAACGACAAAAATCCCCACCTCAGTTCGTTAGGTGGGGATTTTTCACATATGAACAGCTCTTGGCAATTCATAATACATATTCGTGTTGAACAATGCTTGCTCCATCCATTGTTCAATTTCTTTCGTATACATTTCTAAGAAAAACGTCTCAGATGGAAAAGAATGCAGCACTTCTGATATATATTGCGGATATAAAAACGGCATATTCATCATACCTTTTAATTGCGTCATAAACATTGTAAAAGATACCTTCTTAAATTCTTGATTCATTTGTCCCTGTCTAACAATTTGCTCTATATAATATCTTTCTTTAGAAAAATAAATCGTCATCACTTCACGAATTAATGTCGTATCAAGCGAAAGCTCTCGATAGAAGAAACGTGTCAGTTCCCTATTTTCAAATTGATATCGTAAAATCCCGCGCACCATTTGCACCATCACATCTTTAGCCGACAAATATTCTCTCTGTTCAAATGACGTTTCAATTACATGAATATATCCTTCTAAGAAATCAGTAATAAGCTGTTCTAATAAACCTTGCTTTCCAGCAAAATAATATGAAATATTCGCTACATTCACATCCGCCCGCTTTGCAATGTCTCGTACCGACGTTCCATCATAACCTTTCGTATTAAACAACGATATTGCCGCATCAATTACCTTTTGTTTCGTCTGTTTCATGCGCTCACTTCCTCTCACTGAACAGCTATAGTTTAAATTTCTTGACTTTTAAGACAAATTCCTTTAATTTTCTATCGACAAAGTCATGTGAAATACATCGTATTTTGCTAATATTTTACACACCTCGATAAAAAGGGAGTTGTTTCCATGTTTACAAAAGAAAGTTATGCAGGATCTCGTGAAGAGCAGTATGAGACAGTAATTAAACAACTAGATGCATTATTAACTGGCGAATCAAACGCAGTCGCAAACTTATCAAATGCGTCCGCACTATTAAATCAATTTTTAGATCGTGTTAATTGGGTTGGCTTTTACGTAACAGAAGGAAATCAGCTTGTTCTTGGACCATTCCAAGGAATGCCTGCTTGCGTGCGCATTCCATTCGGACGAGGCGTTTGCGGCGTGGCAGCTGAAACGAAAACAACGCAGCTTGTAGCGGACGTTCACCAATTCCCAGGGCATATCGCTTGCGATAGTGCTTCGAATTCGGAAATCGTTGTACCGATTATGAAAGAAGGAAATGTCATCGGTGTACTTGATATTGATAGTCCCGAAAAAAATCGTTTCGACGAAGTGGATCAGCACTATTTAGAAAAGTTTGTGGAAACACTGTTAAAACATATATAAAAAAAAGAGTGAGTTATCGATTGAGTACATCACGTACGAAACCGATAGCTCACTCTTTTTTTATTGATTCACAGTAGATATTTTCTTTAACGCCTGCTCTAAATCAGAAACGATATCTTCCCACGATTCTAAACCGACAGATAAACGTATTAAATTATCAAAAATACCCATTTTTTTTCTTAGTTCAGCCGGAATCGCAGCGTGCGTCATCGTCGCTGGATGCTGAATTAACGTTTCTGTATCTCCTAAACTTACGGCAATCGTAATAAAATGAAGATCATTGATAAACGACTGTGTTTCTTCTTTTCCGCCTTTTACTGAAAAAGAAATAACGCCGCCGCCCCGCTTCATTTGGCGAGATGCTACATCTCCTTCTGGATACCAAACACCTTCTACCGCATCATGATTTTTCAGAAACGATACAATTTTTTCTGCATTATCGCAATGGCGATCCATTCTTACCGCTAACGTCTTTAATCCGCGTAACAATAACCACGCATCAAACGGCGCCATAATACCGCCGATATCTTTTCGCATCGGGCGAATTTTGTCAGCTAACGTTTTCGTTTTACAAATTGTGACACCTGCTACAACATCACCATGACCACCAATATATTTTGTCGCACTATGCACAACAGCGTCACAGCCAAGCTCAAGTGGTCTTTGTAAATAAGGTGAACAAAACGTATTATCAACAATGACAAGTAAGCCATTTCGCTTCGCAACCCTAATCACCTGTTTTAAATCAATTAATTTCATCGTTGGATTAATCGGTGTTTCAACGAAAATAAGCTTTGTATTTGGACGAATCTTACTTTCAAGATCCTCCTCGCTCTCCATATCACAAAACGAATGCGTAATCATAAATTTCTCTTCTAACACTTCTAAAAAACCGTACGTACATCCATATAATCCATTTGAACAAATAATATGATCTCCAGCCTTTAGAAAACCAATTAAAGTTGCTGAAATAGCTGCCATACCGGATCCGAAGGCAAGCGCTTCTTCTCCTCCTTCTAACACAGCCATACGTTCTTCAAATAATTTCACAGTTGGATTTCCAAGTCTTGAGTAAATATAAGATGGATCCACTCCCGCAAAACTTGCCTCGCCTTGCTGTGCAGTCTCAAATGTAAATGTAGACGTTTGAAATAAAGGTGGTGTTAAACTTCCTTTATTCTCATTTGATTCATAACCATGATGAATTAGTGCTGTCTCCATATGCTTCTTTTTCATAAAAACATCCCCTTTTATGTTTTTATTGCCGCATATTCATCAATAAAAATTTGATGAACGTTTTTACCACATTTTATGTAAGCGTTTTATTTGTGTTTCTAACTCTCTTCTTTTACATTGTTTTAAATTCCTTCTTGTTAATTCCCAAAATTTATATGAATAAAACAAAAACGTACTTGCTTGACGAAACTCTGGGTAAAAGATATAATAGCGTTTGTGTAAAATAAAAAGGCAGCCTTGTAATGTGAGTTTATCGTTTGTATTTTGTTCCTCTACGGAGGTGTATCTCGTAACTCCCTGCTGCTGGAGCGAAGGTACATGAAAACAAAATGCCCGTAAATATCGATTACGTCTGTTTTTATTTTACGTAAATAAAAACATTTTTAAAGGAGGAGTCAACTATGGCTCGTTATACAGGTCCAGCTTGGAAACTGTCTCGTCGTCTTGGAATCTCTCTAAGCGGCACAGGAAAAGAATTAGAAAAACGCCCTTACGCACCAGGTCCTCACGGTCCTAACCAACGTAAGAAACTTTCAGAATACGGTTTACAATTACAAGAGAAACAAAAACTTCGTCACATGTACGGCATGACTGAGCGTCAATTCCGTCGCACATTTGACCAAGCAGGTAAAATGCCTGGTAAGCACGGCGAAAACTTCATGATCCTTCTTGAAGCTCGTCTTGACAACTTAGTTTACCGTATGGGCTTAGCTCGCACTCGTCGTGCAGCTCGCCAATTAGTAAACCACGGTCACATCACAGTTGATGGATCTCGCGTAGATATCCCATCTTACCGTGTAAAACCTGGTCAAACTATCAGCGTTCGCGAAAAATCTAACAGCCTTGTTGTTGTTAAAGAAGCGATCGAAGTTAACAACTTCGTACCAGAATACTTAACTTTCGATGCTGATAAATTAGAAGCTACTTACACTCGTCACGCTGAGCGTTCTGAGTTAGCAGCTGAAATCAACGAAGCATTAATCGTAGAGTTCTACTCTCGTTAATGACAAAAAGCCAATCCTATGGATTGGCTTTTTTCAATTCTAATCATTATTTTTTATATCTTAAGTAACATAAAATGCCACTACTCCACACTCCCCTTAAAATAAATAACATTTCGTTTATTCAAATAAAAAGAATAAACTACCTATTTCCATACAGAACTTCTGTTATATTATGAATTTTCATAGTAAAATAATATTAATATTAAGAATTATTAAATTTTTATAACAAGGAGACGTTGATATGGAATTTAGAAATGACATAAATAAAATAGCTAACCAAGTTTTAGAAAGAAAAGAGTACATAACTAACGAAGAAATGACCAAACAATCATTAATTATTCCTTTTCTTCAAAAGCTAGGTTATGACGTTTTTAACCCTTTAGAAGTTAGACCTGAGTATATTGCAGACTTTGGGACTAAAAAAGGTGAAAAAGTCGATTATGCGGTTTTCAAAAATGGTGTTCCAATTATTTTAATTGAGGCAAAGTCCGTAACAGAAAATCTCCTTAAACACGATGCGCAACTATCTAGGTATTTCAATGCTTTACCAGATGTCAAAATAGGGGTACTAACTAATGGTGTAGAATACAAATTTTATACCGATTTAACAAATGACAACGTGATGGATGAAAAACCTTTCTTTACCTTCAGCATGGATAATTTAACTAATGTAGATATTGAAACAATTGAAACTTTTACAAAAGAAAATTTTGAAGCTGAAGGAATCGTAAAATATGCCGAAGAGCTTATTTATATGACTAATTTAAACTCTACAATTAAAGAATTATTTAAAAACCCTTCAGATGACTTCCTTCGTTTTCTAATTAAAGACTTTAGCTCAACTAGAATTACAAATAACGTTTTAGAGCGATTCCGACCAATTGTTAAAAAAGCAATTAATCAAACACTATTAGAAATAATCAGTGATGGTTTAACACCAAAAGAAACAAAAACAACTGAGAAAATAGAAACAAGCTTGGTTGCAGCCGCTTCTGCTGAAATAATTGAAGATATTAGCAAAGAAGACAAAACAGATAGAGTTTTTACTACTGAAGATGAACTGACTGCCTTTAACATTGTTAAAGAGATATTAACTGAAAATCAAAGAGACATTAGCGACCTTAAATATAAAGATACTATTAGTTACTTTTGCATCATGAATCGTGTAATCACAAAATGGTTTATACGTCTCTTCCTTGATGGAGATGCAAAATCCTTAGTTGTAAGACTAGATTTAGAAGCTACTAAACAACTATGCCCTAATTTCGTTGTTGAACAAGCCCCGAAATCACAGGGAGTAAGTAGAATTTTCATTGATAATGTTAACGATTTAAAAGATTTGGAACCACTTATCATTTCGTGCTATGACCAAATTTTAACTAATGTTTAAAAGGAGGAATTCCCTCGTCCTTTCCAAAGGAATGACAAAAAGCCAATCCTCTGAATTGGCTTTTTCGTTTATATATAAAATAAAATTATTTAGTTTCCTCTTTTTGAACATATACATAAGCATCTTTCTGCTCTTTATGTATATCAACCTTCGAATTCTCTGCAAGCTGACCCGCATTTAGCAAAGAAAAAATAATGAGCGCTTCTAGTGACATTTCGTTTTACCACTCCTTTCTATTTGTTATACGTTTATCATACCGCTTACATGTGATTTCCGTATGAACTCGAAAAGGAGATTACAACAAAAAGGTTACAGGAATACTAATGTACGCTATAATAACCATAAAATAGGAGGTTGATTCATTTTGACAATAAACCAAATGGTTCAATTGGGTAGTGCATTTATACTATTTATCACTTCAGCACTTATGAGTTGGTATCAAGGAAGTAATTTAATAGATTATCCTGATGAATGGAAATATAGCGCTAAGTTTACGAATTATTTTAAAGGGTACGTTTCACACTATGACGATATTTATCAAATCGATTTCTTTATATATGCGGCAAAATTTTATCCCGCGGCATTTATCGTTATGTTAATTAGCTTACTTTATATGCTCATATTAACTCTTCATATTCTATTTAAAAGAAATCATGAGGCAATATAAAAACCCCGGATTATAGACTTTTCAGCCTACAATTCGGGGTACTATTTGTTTTAAATTCGTTCTTCTTAGTAACGAATTAAGAAATATTTCTTTTTACCGCGGCGAATGATTGTGAATTTACCTTCGATGCGGTCGTTTTCTGTTACAACGTAGTCTAATGCTTGTGTACGCTCACCGTTTACGTAGATTGCACCGTTTGTTACATCTTCACGTGCTTGACGTTTTGATGGAGAGATTTTGCTTTCTACAAGTAAGTCGATTAATACTGTATCTTCTGCAGTACGTTCTACAGATGGTACGTCTTTGAAGCCTTGTTCGATTTCGCTTGCAGTAAGTTCTGCTACAGAACCGCTGAATAATGCAGCTGAAATTTTAATTGCTTGCTCTAACGCTTCTTCGCCGTGAACAAGTTTTGTCATTTCAGAACCTAATGCTTTTTGTGCTGCACGTTTTTCTGGTGCTTCAGCTACTTGCTTCTCAAGCTCAATGATTTCTTCATGAGATAAGAATGTGAAGTATTTTAAGTATTTAACAACGTCGCGGTCATCTGTGTTAATCCAGAATTGGTAGAACTCGTAAGGAGTTGTTTTTTCTGGGTCTAACCAAATTGCGCCGCCTTCTGTTTTACCAAACTTCGTACCGTCAGATTTTGTAACAAGTGGAATTGTTAAACCGAATGCTTTCGCATCTTCTTCTGATTTACGAATTAATTCAAGACCAGCTGTAATGTTACCCCATTGGTCACTACCACCAATTTGCAGACGGCAGTTATGTTGTTGGTATAAGTTTAAGAAGTCGTATGATTGTAAAATCATGTAACTGAACTCAGTAAATGAAATACCAGTTTCTAAACGAGATGCTACTGTATCTTTTGCTAACATATAGTTTAAACCGAAGTTTTTACCAATATCGCGTAAGAATGTAATAACATCTAAGTTACCAAGCCAGTCATAGTTGTTAGCCATCGTTGCTGGGTTGTCCACATTTTCAAACTCTAAGAAGTTTGAAAGTTGGTTTTTAATGCTTTCTGTGTAGTAAGCAACTGTATCTTTCGTATTTAATGTACGCTCTGCTTTTTTACCACTTGGGTCACCGATCATACCAGTACCACCGCCAACAAGTGCGATTGGTTGATGACCAGCTAATTGGAAACGACGTAACATTAATACTGGCAACATATGACCGATGTGTAAGCTATCCGCTGTCGGATCGAAACCACAGTATAATTTAACGCTTTCTTTTTCTAATAATTGCTCAAGGCCCTCAGCATCTGTTTGCTGATTAATTAGACCGCGAAATTCAAGATCTTGTAAAATACCCATATCCTACATACTCTCCTTTAAGTTCATTACTGGCGTGAAGGTTGAAAACATAAAAAAATCGCCCCTTTAAATAAGGGACGATTTTGATTATCGCGTTACCACCCTAGTTGCAGGCAAAAAAAAGCCTACCACCTTATTTACATAACGGCTTAGCACCGTCTTTTCCCTTTTGAATACAATTCAATCGAAAAAAGATGCTCTAGGGGCGTAATTCGCGATCATCTATGTGCTGATTTTCACCGACCATCAGCTCTCTAAAACAGGGAAATGATCACTACTTCTCCCTTTCCACGCTCAATTATTCATATACTTTTCTTTATACCATCATTTATATAGGCGTGTCAAATAGAGGTAGGATTTCTCTTCTTTCCAATCCATTACAACGTCGCAAAGAGTATCGTAATAAGAGAAAGAATTGGAACACCAACTAATATCGAAACATGAAAAACCATCGATAAATCATTTCCAATCGTAGCTTCCACGGGATCTTTCGCCGGAGAAGCAAGAAATCCGATTAATCGATCGAAGCGACTTACCGTTTTGGGAAAATCCGGTATTTCTACATGATCACTATCTAAATGCTGCTGTAATTTATATTCATTCTTAAAGGGATTTTCGCTCAATTTCATCCACCTCCAGCAATTGTTTCAATTTCTTTATTCCGTTATGAAGTCTCGACTTCACCGTTCCGACTGGAATATCTAATACCTCTGCAATTTCTTTTTGCTGCATGTCATGATAATAAGAAAGGATTAGGACCGCTCTTTGCTCTTCGGGAACTTTCAAAATTGCTTCCCTTACTGTGAGCCGATCTTCGTGAGAAAATTCTTTTTCCTGAACCGGCACTAAAAATGGCAAAAGCGTACGCCACTTTTTTCTTCTATTTAATTTATTAATCATAAGACGATAACCAATTTGAAATAAATACGTTTTTATTTTGCCCTTTTCAGGTTCATACATATGTTTCTTACGCTCTAGCGTCAAAAACGTATCTTGCACAAGGTCGATACTTAATTGTTCATCTCGGTTAAAGCGATACAAAAATGTATATAGCGCTGGTTTAATTAAAACATATAGTTTTTCCCCAGCCTGTTTATCCCCACTTTGATACGCAAGCATGAGCTCTTCCTCAATCCCAATCTGCGCCATGATTTTTGATCTCCTTTATTCCTTTTAACGTTAATGAAATGCGGGAAATTAAATATATACTTGCGACAATAATCCATACTTGTGATTGATTCGTAAAAAATTGAACGTAAGGGTTTTGAATTGTATAGCCGATTGAAACTAAAATATTTAATGCTTGCACGCATATGCATGCATACACCGCAAGACTGGCCGAAATCGTATCAAATACATTCCAACGAAAATACACTTTTGTTTTTGTAAAATCAATTTTATATCCTTTTTTCCGTACTATATGTTTTCTATCAAACGGAATAATGATTGAAAACATAACAATCATCATAACTCCAGCTGTAATCATTGATACTTTAAATCCAATCGGCATCGGTAACAGCAGACCACAAGAAAACACAACTATAGTTCCAATTAAAGCAAAAGTAAGAAGTAACTTATTAGACATATAAAAAGCCTCCCTCATCTATTCTTTCATAAATGTATACAGACGAGGAAGGCACTTCGTTCAAATATTATTTTATTTTTTTAATAATTTTTGCAGGATTCCCACCACCTACTACATTATCCGGCACATCTTTCGTTACAACTGCGCCAGATGCGATAACCGCGTTGTGTCCAATTGTTACACCTGGATTAATAATCGCTCTTCCGCCAATCCATACGTTATCGCCAATTGTAACTGGTTTTCCGTATTCTGATCCGCTTATGCGCTCTACTGGATCAAGCGGGTGTGTTGCTGTATAAATGTGAACACCTGGAGCTAACATACAATTCACTCCGATTGTTACTGGGCATACGTCTAAAATCGTACAATCAAAGTTCGCGTAAAAATTTTCGCCAACATGAATGTTGTAGCCATAATCACATCTAAAAGAAGACTCAAGATGAATATTATCTCCTGTCGTTCCGAATAGTTCTTTTACAATTTCGCTACGCTCTTTTAATTTCACTTCTGGCGTATCATTTAATTTTCTCGTTAATATACGTGCTTGCTCTCTCTCTTGTACTAAAACTGGATCAGCTGGTATGTACATTTCTCCTAGTATCATCTTTTCTTTTTCTGTTTTCATTTTACTGCCCCCTTCAACTCGTATGTATAAGTTTGATTTTATTTTACATCAACAAATATTTTTTTCAACCATAACCTTTTATACAAGCCAGCCCTTTTTATATAGCACATAATGGTTTTCTAAAAACATTTCATTGTATTTAGGGAATAGACGTTTCACTTGTTTCTCTAATTTAAAACCTATTTGTTCCATAGACCTGCACGAATTGATATTATTATCCAAAGCCTGTGCATGGACCTCATCCACATCTAAAGTTAAAAACAAGTAATTATATATTAAATTTCTCGCCTCTCGATTGACACCTGTACGCCAATACTTACGTGCAATCCGCTGAGCTTCTGAAGTTACAATTAACTTTTTATTTTCATTCACCGTTGGCATAGAAATCCAATATGTCCCTATCATTTCCTTTGATTTTTTCATTACAATTGCCCAAGCCATAATATCTTTTTAAATTTTTATAAGTATGCAACAAGTCCTTAATTTCATTACTATCTTTTGGAATCGTATTCCCCGTCCAATGATGCATATCAGGATCTTTCATTACCTCATACCATTGTTTGTAATCTTTTTCAGGTTCTACAGAACGCAAGCACACTATGTCTCCTTCTAAAATTGGTATCTTCATCTATATTAGCTCCTTTATTATTTACAAAAAGAAAGGTCTGAACGTTTTTCGTTCAGACCTTTCTCTCTTAATCTTCCATCGTCGATAAATCGCCTGTTGGTAAATTGAGCTCCCACGCTTTTAATACACGGCGCATAATTTTACCACTTCTCGTTTTCGGTAATTTATCTTTAAATTCAATTTGCCTTGGCGCTGCATGAGCTGCTAGGCCTTTCTTTACAAATTGACGAATTTCTTCTTTTAATTCTTCAGATGGTTCGTATCCTGCTCGAAGCGCGATAAATGCTTTAATGATTTCTCCGCGAACCGGATCAGGAATACCGATTACACCAGCTTCTGCAACAGCGGCATGTTCAATTAATTTACTTTCTACTTCAAACGGACCAACGCGCTCACCTGACGTCATAATTACATCGTCAATACGTCCTTGGAACCAGAAGTATCCGTCTTCATCCATATACGCCGAATCACCTGATACGTACCAATCTCCTGGCATGAAGTAAGACTCGTACTTTTGCTGGTTATTCCAGATTCCACGCATCATGGCTGGCCACCCTTTAGCAATTGCTAAGTTCCCCATTGTGTATGGAGGCACTTCATTTCCTTCATTATCAACAATCGCTGCTTTCACACCTGGTATTGGTTTACCCATTGAACCTGGACGGATTTCCATACAAGGGTAGTTACAAATAACTTGTCCACCTGTTTCTGTCATCCACCACGTATCATGAATACGAAGTCCAAATGCATTCATACCCCAGCGAATTACTTCTGGATTTAATGGCTCACCAACGCTTAATACGTGGCGCACTTGTGATAAATCATATTTTTTAATTGTATCTTGTCCAGCTCCCATTAACATACGGAACGCTGTTGGCGCGCTATACCAAACTGTTACACCGTAATCTTGTAACGCTTCGTACCACGCTTCTGGACTAAAGCGTCCACCTAAAATGACATTTGATGCTCCGACTAACCACGGTGCAAAAATACCGTAAGCAGTTCCAGTTACCCAGCCTGGGTCAGCAGTGCACCAATATACATCGTCTTCTTTTAAATCTAATACCCATTTCGCCGTTTGATAGTGCTGAACCATTGCGTTTTGCGCATGAAGAACACCTTTTGGCTTACCAGTTGAGCCAGATGTGTAATGAAGGATTAAACCATCTTCACGATCTAACCATTCGATATGTAATTCTTTTGAAGCTTGTTCAAATAAAGGATTGAACGCTACCGTTTTACCGCCTTCTTCTACATTGTCTCCAACAAGGAAGACTGTTTTTAAAGCAGGTAAATCATTTAATGGTACACGCTCTAACAATTCAGGCGTTGTAATTAACACCTTTGCTTCGCTATCTTCTAAGCGATCGCGAACTGCACCTTCCATAAATGCTTCAAATAACGGCCCAACAATTGCCCCTAATTTCACTGCACCTAAAAGTGCAAAATATAATTCTGGAGAACGCGGCATAAAAATAAAAACGCGATCGCCTTTTTCAACATCGCCATAATTTTTCAGGACGTTTCCTGCTTTATTAGAAAAATCCTTCATTTCCTTAAATGTATATTTCTCTTTTCGCGATCCATCTTGGTAATAAAGGGCCACTTTATTCTTTCGATCGGATTTCGCATACTTATCAATTGCCTCATACGCCATATTCACTCGGCCTGTTTCATTCCAAGTAAAATTTTTATTAACCTCTTCCCAGTTAAAATTCGCGTATGCCTCATCATAATTCGGCAAATTATTTTCTCCTTTAATGACAGGAAGCGTTTCTACTTTCATACTTTACATCCCCCTCCTATGTATTCTATTATCTATTATAATGACATTATTTAAAATTTTCAGTATATTTGTTGATTTTTAGACAAATTTTTAATGACAAATTTCGATTCACATCGCATATATTATAAAGTACGATATTAATAGATTCACAAACCCTCAAGGTGGTGAGCAATACATTGATTCATAAAAAAATATACAATGCTAGAAACTTAAAAACAGCAAAAGGTACTTTAATTATTGAAGGTCCTGTCTCTACACATAATCTTGAAATGTATGAATTCCATCCAGATTTAGTTGCGTTTCGTCCTGCCGAACAGCAATATAAAGCAATTGTCGAAATTTCTAAATTACCAGAAGCTCGTCTCATTATTGCTAGACATGACCAAACGATTGTTGGATATGTTACATACTTGTATCCTGATCCGCTCGAGCGATGGTCAGAAGGAAAGATTGAAAACTTAATTGAACTTGGGGCGATTGAAGTTGTCCCAGCCTTTCGCGGTTGCTCTGTCGGAAAAAACTTATTAGAAGTTTCAATGATGGACGATCATATGGAAGATTACATTATATTGACGACTGAATATTATTGGCACTGGGATTTAAAACAAACAGGCTTAAATGTTTGGGAATACCGAAAAGTAATGGAAAAGATGATGAATGCCGGTGGTTTACAATGGATGGCTACAGACGATCCTGAAATTTGTTCACATCCTGCCAACTGTTTAATGGTTCGCATCGGTAAACGCGTTGATACGGATTCTATTCAAGCATTTGATCGTCTACGTTTTCACAATCGTTTTATGTATTAATAAAGGGGGCAACTGGAATGATTGTAGAAGAAATTATGAATCAAAATGTAGTGACACTACATCCAAACGATACAATCGAAACAGCAATCCGAACAATACGTACAAAAGGCATTCGGCACATTCCAATTGTCGATCAAAATAATCATGTCGTAGGCATTATTTCTGATCGGGATGTAAGAGATGCAAGTCCATCAATTCTTGATGAACAAGTTCCACTCGCTATGCTGAAACAACCGCTCGACCTTATTATGAAACAACCTGTTATGACTTGCCATCCTCTTGATTTCGTTGAGGAAATTGCTACTTTATTTTTTGAAAATAAAATTGGCTGTCTTCCTGTTACAAAGGCGGGAAAGTTAGTTGGAATCATTTCTGAATCCACTGTACTACACACGTTAGTGAAATTAACAGGTGCACACCAACCAAGTTCACAAATTGAAATTCAAGTAAAAAATGAACCTGGTATTCTTGGCAAAGTTGTTGCTATTTTTAGTGATTTGCAAATAAATATCGTGAGCGTTCTCGTCTATCCAGCAAAAGATGAGAATGATAAAGTACTCGTTTTCCGCATTCAAACGATGAATCCACTAAAAGTGATTGATGCACTTGAAGCAGAGGGCTACCGCGTATTATGGCCGAATATCATGGGGATGCAAGCATGAGTAGCGCGTTTATTTATTCGGATGACTTTCGGGGCTATTCGTTTAGCCCTGATCATCCTTTTAACCAACTACGCGTCACACTCACGTATGATTTATTACAAAAGAGCGGTTTTATCTCTCCTTCTCAAGTCATTTCACCACGGATGGCTACAGATGAAGAGATCGCCTACATTCATACAGAGGAGTACATAAATGCGGTAAAACGTGCTGGAGAAGGAAAGTTAGAAAAATCAATTGCGATGACGTACGGACTTGGAACAGAAGATACACCGATGTTTCCAAATATGCACGAAGCAAGTGCATTACTCGTTGGCGGAACATTAACAGCTGTCGATGCTGTTCTTTCTGGGAAAGTAAAGCACGCTCTTAATTTAGGAGGCGGCTTACATCACGGCTTTCGCGGCAAAGCATCTGGCTTTTGCATTTATAACGATAGCTCTATCGCAATGAAATATATTCAAAAGAAATACGGTTTACGCGTTTTATATATTGATACAGATGCTCATCACGGTGATGGTGTACAGTGGTCTTTTTACGACGATCCTAACGTATGCACCATTTCATTACATGAAACTGGACGTTACTTATTCCCTGGAACTGGTGCTGTGAATGAACGTGGGCAAGGTAATGGCTATAGTTACTCTTTTAACGTTCCACTCGATGCTTTTACAGAAGATGAATCCTTTCTAGAATCATATCGAACAGTTGTAAAAGAAGTTGCAGCATACTTTAAACCGGATATTATTTTAACGCAAAACGGCGCTGATGCGCATTATTACGACCCACTTACACACCTTTGTTCAACGATAAACATTTACCGTGAAATACCGAAGCTTGCTCGCGAAATCGCTAATGAATATTGCGACGGTCGCTGGATTGCTGTCGGCGGTGGTGGTTACGACCTATGGCGCGTCGTACCAAGAGCTTGGGCACTCATTTGGCTCGAAATGAACAACATCCAAAACATCTCAGGTTATCTCCCTCCAGAATGGATTGAAGCTTGGAAAGGACAAGCAGAAACAGAACTTCCCCTCACATGGGAAGATCCAGACAACATGTATCAACCTATCCCTAGAAAACCAGAAATTGAAGAAAAGAATGCATTAACTGTAGCGAAATCCCTTGAAATTATTCGGAATAATATGACAAAATCTTTGTATTAAGCAGAAAGGAGGCTCGTTTTTTGAACGGTCTCCTTTTATTTTAGTGTCGGCTTCTGTCGGGAAATCGATATATTTTGAATTACTAACAGACTATCCATGGCTCTAATAAGAAAAGAGGTGATATTATGTGGAAACAACAAATCATCAATACAAATCGTGGCACATTCGAACTTTTTGCAAAAGGCAATGGTGAACCGCTTTGTATTACACATCACTATTCGCAATTTAATGAAACTGGCGATTACTTTGCTGATATTTTCACTTCTACGCATCGTGTATTCCTCATTAATTTACGAGATGCTGGTAACTCTGTAAAAGCCCAGTCAGAAAACGAATTAAGTATGATTGAAACGATTCACGACTTAGAAGCGATACGTGAATCTTTACAACTTCCTCCATGGCACTTCGCGGGTCATTCAACAGGCGGTATGCTTGGGCTTTTATATGCGATTACATATCCAACTTCCTTACAATCATTAGTCGTTGTGGGAGCCGCAGCAAGTAACTACACCGAAACACCCTTTTGTATTTATCACCCAGCACACCCACAGTTTCATTATATGCAAGAACTCATCGAAAACTTAAAAAGCCCTCATCTTACAAATAAAGAAAGAAAAGAATTATCTATTAAACGAACAAAGTTATCTTTATATAAACCTGAAAACTATGGCTCTTATTTTTGTAAACCAATCCAAAAAACAATGTCCGCCAGTCGGATGAACGCTTTCTCTCATGAATATTCTTCATTTGATTTAAGAGAGTTCTTACCTTCTATCAAAACAAAGACACTTATTATGTGCGGAAGACACGATGTGCAGTGCCCTATTCAATACTCTATTGAGATGCATGAAAGTATTCGTAATTCTATCTTCGTTCCATTTGAGGACAGTAACCATTACCCTTTTCTAGAAGAAGTCACCCCATTTATTTCTACTACTCAAAAATTTTATGAATCGTTACAACCAAAAAGTAGCAGGTACTAAACCTGCTACTTTTTTCATATTTTACTTCCCTACAAACGTAACTTGCTCACCAGTCGCCCAGCCTCCCGTTGGTACGACCGTATACTTCATTCCTTGCTCTAATGTTGCACCGTTTTGCAAGTCAAAGATTCCTACTGCACCTTTTCGAGAGCTGAAGCGATATTGTGCTTCTACTTTCTTTCCGTCTTCACTTTGTAATTCTACTTTTCTACCAGCAAAGAGTTCCATACCCGGATCTTTATCTAATGTTACTTGAAGAGACTTATTGTCTATTCCTTCTGCACTTTGAATGACTAACGGTGCAATAGTTGAAGCCGTAAACTTCGGATTTTTAACAGTTGCCCAATCAGACGTAATTGTGTACTCTGTTCCAGGTTTCAACGTTTGACCTGCAGGTAAGCGGAATTTAGGTGCTTGTCTACCATCTGCCGCTTGTGTAAACGGAACATATGCAACTTCAATTTTCTCACCTGAACTTGCTGTAATCGTTAGTTTTCTATCACGGAGTGAAGAGATTACTTGATATTGTTTACCATCTTTATCTTTATTTTCATCATCTAGTTGGAAAGCTTGATTTCCTCTTCCAGCTTTATAGGCTTCAATAATGTTCGCGTAATCTGTCACACCATCTTCTAAAAATGATTCAATTTCAAACGTATCATTCGTCACTTGCTTCGCCTGACGAATATTAAGCTTTTCCGAACTACCTTCAAACTTTTCTTTCTTCCCGCCCTTATAACTCAGCTTGTATTTCCCACCTGGCTTTTGCACTTTTACAGGTACGATATATGTACTCGTTGCTCCTGTTTTTAGTCTTGGTACATTCACAATTTCTAAGCCATTACTAAACACGAAGTTTTTCTTAATAGCATCTAGGTTTTCTAATTTCACTTCTTCTTCTGATAAAGGTTTAGAAAATGTTAGTTGTAATGTCATTGCGTTTAATGGCTCTAGTTTCGTAATTTGTGCTTGTTGTTTTTTCTTCTCTTTTTTCGCTTCTTGCTTCGTTTCATGTTTTGTTTCCGCCTTCGTTTCACCTTGCGCGCACCCCGTTACAAGCACTGTAAATCCAAGCACTGCTGGCACTAAAAATTTCATTTTTTTCATCTTTATACCCTCCAAATTTATGATTAATATTTTCATTGCTTCCTGTGATATTAATCATAAATAGCAGGTATAAATTGCTCATAAATAAATTATTAAAAAAAGATAAAATAAAAGTAATATATTTTTAATCTCATTCTTTTCAATAAAAAAACCTGTCAACAATTTGACAGGTTCACTACACATTAAAACGATAACCAGCTCCCCACACAGTTTCAATATATTGCGGATGAGCAGGGTCTCTTTCAATTTTTTCACGTAACTTTCTAATATGAACGACAACCGTCGCCAAATCACCAGCGGAATCTAATCCCCAAATACGTTCAAATAACTGTTCTTTATTTAACACTTGGTTTGGATGCATTACGAAAAATGTTAATAAGTCGAATTCCTTCGTTGTAAAGGCTACTTCCCCATTATTTATAAAAACTTTTCTCGCTCTCTGATCAATATAAATCCCGTGAATGTATAACGTATCACGTTGCTTAACCATATTTCCTGATAATCTTTCATAACGAGAAATATGTGCTTTTACTCTTGCGACTAATTCACTCGGACTAAACGGTTTCGTTATATAATCATCCGCACCTAATCCGAGTCCGCGAATTTTATCTATATCTTCTTTTTTCGCCGAAACAAGTAAAATTGGAATATCTTTTATAGCACGTATTTGTTTACAAATTTCGAATCCGTTCATCTTCGGAAGCATAATATCTAAAATAATTAAGTCATAATCTTCCTGCAAAGCCCTTTGTAAACCTGTTTCTCCGGAATGCTCTACATCAACATGAAAATCATGAATCTCTAAATAATCTCGCTGTAATTCTGCGATACTTACCTCATCTTCTACTAGTAAAATCCTTTTCATTCTATTCACCACATTCCTGTACTTTTTTCAATGAGAAGAAAATACTTGTGCCTTCCCCAAGCATACTTTCCGCCCAAATGTCCCCGCCATGTTCTTCAACAATTTGTTTCGCTATCGCTAAGCCAAGTCCACTTCCACCTGTACTAGAGTTTCGTGATTGTTCCGCACGATAAAAACGTTCAAATATATACGGCAGCGTATCAGATTCTATACCTGATCCATTGTCCATCACTTTCACAATAACTTTATTCTTACCACTCGATACTGTTACAGTAATTTTCTTCTCTTCTTTATCCATGTACTTCACACTATTATGAATTAAATTCGATATAACTCTCTTTATTTTTTCACGATCTGCCGTTACATATAGTGGGGATGCATGAAGTAACTGTAAGCATACATCTATACCCTCTTCGCTTAAATCCATTTGCATCTCTTCTATTAAATCTTGCATAAACATATTTAATTCTATCGTTTCAAATTGAAATGGGACTCGATTCAGATCGAGCTTCGAATATAAAAATAGTTCGTCAATGAGTGTATCCATATGTTTTGCTTTCGTATGGATAGTTGTTAAATATTTATCCATTTTTTCCGGCGTATTTGCTACCCCATCCTTTATCCCTTCAACATACCCTATTATAGATGTGATCGGTGTTTTTAAATCGTGAGAGATGTTTGAAATGAGCTCTTTTCGATTTTCTTCATACTGCGTTTGCACTTCAATCGATTCTTTTAACTTCTTCCTCATTTCCTCAAACCCTTGATTTAACTGCCCTATCTCATCATGCGATGTAACTGGAATTTGAAAATCTAAATTTCCTTCTTTAATTCTCTCCGTTGCATCTTTTAATACAAAAATTGGTTTTATCACACTTCTTGAGACGAGATAACTTAATAATCCAATAAGCAAAATGGCTAAAAGTAAGAGCGATACGAACAAAATTGGAAATAATTTTTGTGTAAGATCTACAAATGAGCTTTGCTTTTTTAATACAAATATACTCCCTTCTTCTTTCCGCGGAAAATAAAAATCAAATTTTACATATCGATAAAATGTACCGCCTAGTTCCGTTGTACCACGACTATTAATATTTGCTGATTCAAATTTTGGAAGGGCTTCTTTTAAAGCTGCACTTTCAAATACTTTTGAAGCATATGAAATTGTTTCTCCTTTCCTTACAACTATTTTCACATCCTCTTTTTCTATGGATGACACAAATGATTCATCTAATAGTTGCGATTGATTCTGTTTAGCCTCTGATTTCAATTCAAGAAAAACATTTTCTTCTTCAGCCGTTAATGGCTTTTGAATGTAAGAACTTTTATAAAAATTTTTCACTGACTCCAAGTCACCCGTTATCGAAAAAACAATTAAAAATCCCGCAACTAAAATGAGCGTAATAGAGACGAGAATAACTGTGATATAAGAAAATAAAAACCTCGTTTTAATAGACATCATTTCCATCCTCACTTTATCCCGCTATTTGTGTGCAGTAAGACTCCACCTCAAAATTCAGCGAATGCGAGGGAGTTATGCGGGAGATTAACTGCACGTAAACGCCCGATTGGTGCGGGCTAATAATCCGTGCGGAATGAACAAAACCCCACTGATTAAAGTTTAACTTTATCCATCCTTATTACTCTCATAAGCATAAAAATATATGTTCAAATACTCAAGCGATTTTATAGTAATTTTAGCGTCAGTTTATAAAAATTTAATGTTCTTATTTTACAGTTGAAATTAGGAGGTTGAAATTCCATGTTCAAAAAAACATTAAGCATGATATGTTGCGTAATTTTTTTACAAGGCTGCTCGCAAGAACAAGAAGTTAAAAAGGAGATGACAAACATGGAGACAGCACTACTAACAGCTACTGAAAAACAAGAAACGAACACTGTTATATCGTTACTCAAAAAAGGGGCTGACATAAATATAACGGACAATAAAGGACGTACCCCTCTTATGATTGCCACATACAAAAATGATGTAAAAACCGCCAAAACTCTTATCAGCGCTGGGGCTGACGTAAATATCCAAGATGATATGAAAAATAACCCATTTCTATACGCCGGTGCAGAAGGTTATTTGGATATTTTAAAACTAACGATTGACGCTGGTGCAGATCCATCCCTTACGAATCGGTACGGCGGAACAGCTCTTATCCCGGCCTCAGAACATGGCTATATTGATGTTATAAAAGAACTCCTTACTCGAACAAATATCGATGTAAACCATGTAAATGACCTCGGATGGACCGCCTTAATGGAAGCTATCGTACTAAGTAACGGAGATGAAACGCAACAACAAGCCATTCGCCTTCTTATCGAGCACGGTGCAGATGTAAATATTCCAGACAACGATGGTGTTACCCCGCTAGAGCACGCTCGGGCTCATAATTTTGAAGAGATAGAGAAGATTCTGTTAGAAGGCCATAAGTAAAAAGCTAATTTTTTCCTTCCTTCCCCGCCCTATGCTACATTTAACCCGCTATATCAATCTTGATAGAGTGGGAATAAATATGAACACATTTAAAGTTGAGCAGGAAAACTCTGTTTCACAAAGTGGTTCTCCATCATAGGAAACGATGTTAAATCAACGTGGTTTTGAAAATGCGATTCTCCGTTTTATCGAATGTGTACAAGGCGATATAAAACCGATTACAAATGGATTAGAAGGATTAAAAACACCGCAATTATTACACTCTCTACTACACGCAGCAAATAAAAAGTAAAACGGATACATTTTTCAGAATTTACTTTCATTCCCATTTTCTCTTTATTTCTCTCACAAATTTCTATAGAATATGTTGATAGGAATTATAAATTTCATAATGAATCGTGGAAAGGATGGGATTGACACATGTGGAACGAGTTTAAAAAATTCGCGTTCAAAGGGAATGTAATTGATTTAGCTGTCGGGGTTGTAATCGGTGCTGCATTCGGTAAAATCGTTAGTTCATTAGTAAAAGATATTATCACGCCATTACTTGGTATGTTATTAGGTGGCGTTGACTTTACAAATTTAAAAATTACATTCGGTAAATCAGCTATTATGTATGGTAACTTCATCCAAACTATTTTTGATTTCTTAATTATTGCAGCTTCTATCTTTATGTTTGTTAAAGTTTTCAACAAACTAACATCTAAAAAAGAAGAAGAAGAAAAGGCAGAAGAAATTCCAGAACCAACAAAAGAAGAAGTTCTTCTTGGCGAAATTCGCGACTTACTAAAACAACAAAATTCTTCTAAAGATAGAGCATAATTGAACGGACAAAAGGTATGCCCCTCTAGGGACATGCCTTTTTTTATATGTTATAACGTTTCCGAATTCATATGAATAAATAAAATAATACCTGCAACCATCAGTACCATAATACTACCTGCAAATAACGTAATACCGATAAACATGAAGTTCGCACTTACATCCATCGAAATACTTTCAGTAAAAATAGAAATTACATATGTGATAAGGGCAATCCCTGCAAGAGTACCTCCTGGAACAAATCGCTTTAAGCCATTTTGTTTTAACGTCATATATGCAAAAATAGCAGTCATGCAAAGCGTAATTATCCAAAGAATGATCATCTCTTCTCCCCCCTCACACGTCTTTTCTTTCTATTATACATGACATTGCCCTATAATAGTTGAATTTGCATTTATGTGACATATAACAAGGAATAACCACAAATATAGCGAAAGCATTACAACATACACTTATAAAATAAGGAGCTTCTCCCATATGTACGCTGTAAAATTATTATTTGAATCTGTCCATTCAGGTGAGCCTAATCATAGTAAAATAGATGAGCATTATGAAGAGAATCACGATACACTTTTTGAAGAAAGCATCATTCTCGTTAAAGCGAACAGTTTAGGGGAAGCGCATGAGTTAGGTGAAAAGCTCGCTATACAATCTGAATTAACATACGACAATGTGTACGAGGAGCAAGTCACATGGAAATTTCGAAAAGTGTTACACGTGTTTGAATTAGACGATACGCCATTTGAAACAGGGAAAGAATTGTACGCAAGATTTTTACACGTTAAGAAACACGAAACTGTGGATACAGTAGTAAAAAAATGCTATCCTGAATACGAATAAAAGCTCACAGCAATCGCTGTGAGCTTTTTTATACCTACTTCGTTGAATTTCTAAATTGGATACGGTGAGGTAAGATAACAGTGTGATCTTCCACTTTTTCTTTGTTCATATATTTCGTTAGTAGACGCATTGCTACTGCACCGATATCATACATTGGTTGTACAACTGTTGAAAGCTGCGGGCGTACCATTAATGCAAGGCGTGTATTATCGAAACCAAGTACTTCTACATCAGTTGGTACGTTTAATCCAGCGTCTTGTGCTGCGTGGATTACACCTAGTGCCATTTCATCAGAAGATACGAAGATTGCTGTTGGCTTTTCATCAAGGCTCCAAAGCTTTTCAAATGCTTCGATACCTGAATCATATGTGTAATCTCCATCGATTATAAGATTTTCATCAAATGAAATACCTGCTTCTTCTAAAGCTTTTTTATAACCTTGTAATTTCTTTGCGCTTGCTGCTTTATCAATAAAAGGACCAGAGACGAAACCGATACGCTTATGTCCTTGCTCAATAAAGTGCTTCATTGCATCGTAAGCTGCTTGTGTATAATCAATATTTACTGATGGCGTTTCATTTTGCTCATCAAATGACGCTGCTAATACAATCGGTACTGGAGATTTTTTGAATTCTTCAATGTGAACATCTGTAATATCTTCACCCATGAAAACAATTCCGTCCACTTGTTTTCCAAGCATCGTATTTAATAAATGGAACTCTTTCTCTTTGTTTTGGTCAGAGTTACTTAAAATGATGTTATATTTGTACATTGTTGCGATATCTTCAATTCCACGAGCAAGTTCTGCATAAAACGTATTTGAGATATCAGGAATAATAACACCCACTGTAGTTGTCTTCTTGCTTGCTAGTCCACGTGCTACCGCATTCGGGCGGTATCCTAAACGATCAATTGCTTCTAATACTTTCTTTCTTGTTGTAGGCTTTACATTTGGGTTACCGTTCACAACGCGTGATACGGTAGCCATTGAAACGTTCGCTTCGCGCGCTACATCATAGATTGTTACGTTCATCTTATCGCACACTCCTTCTATTTTTGTTATCTATTTTTATGTATCGGTTACTTGAATGAAAAAAAGACATCAACTCTATTTGCAGATGCCACCAATCGTCCCGAGTTCTTCCTTTTACTAATGATACGATAAAAACGCAGGCTCATACAATATTTTCCCGCAAAAGTTTCGAAAAAATTCGCTTCTTTTCTCGTATTTTCGTATTTTTTATGAAAAAAAGGGCATTTTTTGTAAAAAAATAGATGTTTTATAAGTTGAAAATTTATTTTAAGCAGTTCGATAGTAAATGAAATTTATACGAGCTATTTTCTAAATATATCGATTTAACAACAAAAATCGAAAATAAAAGGCGTAATATAATTTACTTCCAAATACTTTTAATTCTTTCATAAAGTCATTGAACTGTGGAATGTTAATTTGCTGCACTTGTTCTGGATGCACTTCAGTCATAACTGCTTTTACAGCTGGTAATAGCAGGTCACTTACCCTGTAGAATGCGTTATATCGACAGCGACAGGTGTAAATGTGTTTCTTTCTTTAAAATCGGTACAACGGAAATATCGAGCGTATAACGCGTCGCTCTTTCAGACGTGTGAATACCTCGTTCACATAAAATAATGTTCCCATTTCCCTCTGCCATAATATATTCTACCGCTTTAATGCTACTGGTTTATTTACAACACTAGCCGCTCTTAACAAATTGTAGCAATAAAAAAAGACAGTGTTTAAACTGTCTTTTTTATAAGAAGGAAACAAACGGTTTATCGCTGTTTTTCTCTTTTATAATAACCGCCTCGATTTTACTCTCGGACTTTATCTGCAATTGTACTTTCGCATCTTTAGGCAATTTCTCTAATATACTTTGAGTAGCCATTTGGGTAAGGGCCATTAATTCTGTTTTACCGTTATATTTAATAACAATATTCATATTTAACATGTCCATTTGATTGTTCTTATAAGAAACTTTAGCATTGACTGGGATAAAATCTCCAGGAGAAAACTGCTTTATTAAATCAGCAAATTCATTTATTTTTTTATTATCTTCTCCATGTGCTTGTGTAAATTCATCGGAAGGATACGAATACGCTTTTTCATCAATCGTACTCCATTTCCCAATATTTGTATCATTCTTTTGAACAGTAGTGCTAGCAATATACGTACCATTTTTTAAAGAAGTTGTGTTTTCTTGCTTAAAGATAGCAATTGTAATTGGTGATTTGTTATATTTATCATTTTTATTAATAGCTTCTACAAGTTGTTTAGCAACTTCAGTCCCTTTAGAAATAGCTTCTTCATTAGATACACTTGAAGACATAGCTAAACCAATCACAACACCAGATAAACTTAATTCATTTGACTTCTGTTTCTCGAAATAGTCTTGTTCTATAATATTCGTCAAAACTGGCGCTTCTACTTTCGCAACTAGTTCATCTATTAGCTTCTCCGGAATATACTGATTTAATTGCAGTACATGATTTTCTGTATCAAATTGTTGCTTCGCAATATTCATTAAACCATTTTCATACTCTGCTAAATCTAATTTAGAATTTGTTTTTATATTAGCTGTATTAATAACCTTTTGTTCTTTTAAAGGAATAACAGTTCTATAATAATCTTTAGAAACAGCCGTTCTCGGAATCATACTTTTCTCTTTTGTATCGTTTTGTATAACTTCATCCTTCTTACTGATCGTATTATTACTACTACAAGCTCCCAGTAATAAACTTACGACTGCGAAGGATAATGCCACTTTCTTCATTACTTAAAACCTACTTTCAACAATCTAGTTATTTAGTTTGAACTATTAATAGTGTACCATTAAATATATTTCAACAAAAACAAAAAAAGAAGCAAGCACCTTTAGCTTGCTTCTTTTTACTTTATATTCTCTTCTAAAGCGTCTTTTTTAATATTCCAATGAGAGGTATTCCACACTACCATCCCGTCTTTTATGTATAGCACTTGTGGAGATTCATGTTTAATACTGTACTGTTCTGCAACCTGATTCGAAACATCCCTCGCATCCTGTACGTATAAATAATAAGCTGGTACTGCTCTTTCTTCACTGCAATACGCTTGAAATTCTGTATATGCACCATGACTAATCGGGCATGTCGTACTATGCTTAAAAAGAACATAAGGTTCGTTCTTTTCCACTAATACTTCAAGTTCTTCAATTGTTTCAAGTTTTGTCATATTCATCACGATTCACCTCTCATACGAAGTCTAGAGCGCTTCTCTTTCTTTTCAGCTTTCTGCTCAAGTCTTTCTAGTTTACGCTCTTCTTTTTCAACCTTTTTCTCTTGTCTTGTCGCACGATAATGGTTGTATACTTCAATTGCTGCGCTGCTCCACTGTACAACTTGCGCTACTTTATCTGCATTATTTTCAATCTCATCAGTAACAGACTCTGATACATTACGAAGTTTCGTATTTAAAGAATGGATTGTCGTTCCAATCCCATCTACACCTGCTACTACTTTATTTAATGACTGTGATTTCTGTTGAATATCATCAGCTAACGCATTTGTCTTATGTAATAATTGCTCCGTCTCTACGCTAATTCCTTGCATTTGCTTTTCTAAACCTTCTAACGTGCTTGCAACGTTTTCTAACGTCTTCTGAACCGATAACAACGTTCTGCATACATACACTACTAATACAGCAAAAGCAACCGCGATAATAGCCGCACTTACATATAAAAGAACTTGCATTTCATCACTTCCTTTATCTTTTTCATACTTTCCCCTATTATACAATCATTTTCCGTTTCATTCTAATCCCTAACTTTTCATTAGAATTTTCATACTTATTCGTTAACTTTAACATAAATCATTCAACAAATTCCACTAAGTAGGTTACAATAGGAGGGGATACATAATTAGTAGGGAGGCTTTACATATGAAAGATCCACGCATTGAAAAGTTAGCATACAATTTAATTAACTACTCTATCCGCTTACAAAAAGGTGAAAAGGTATTAATTGAAAACTTTGGCTTACAAAAAGAACTTGTAACTGCACTTGTTAAAGAAGCATATGCAGCTGGTGGTTTCCCATTCGTTTCTTTAAAAGATCATCAAGTAGATCGCTCTTTATTGATGGGTGCTACTGAAGAACATTTCGAACAAATCGCTGCATATGAAGCAAGCGTAATGAAAGATATGGATGCTTATATCGGTCTTCGCTCTGGCGATAACATTAACGAACAAGCTGACGTTCCAAGTGAACGCATGAAAGTTCACGGTCAAACAGTTGGTAAAAAAGTTCATAGAGACATCCGTGTTCCAAAAACGCGCTGGGTTGTTCTTCGCTACCCAAACGCTTCTATGGCACAGCTTGCTAAAATGAGCACAGAGGCTTTCGAAGACTTCTACTTCGAAGTTTGTAACTTAGATTACGGTAAAATGGATCAGGCGATGGATAGCCTTGTTGCATTAATGAATAAAACAGATAAAGTTCGCTTAACTGGTCCTGGAACTGATTTAACATTCTCTATTAAAGACATTCCAGCTATTAAATGCTCAGGTCATTTAAACATTCCAGACGGTGAAGTATACTCTGCACCAGTTCGTGATTCTGTTAACGGTACAGTTTCTTACAACACACCTTCTCCTTACAACGGTTATACATTTGAAAATGTACAACTTAAGTTTGAGAACGGTCAAATCGTTGAAGCAACTGCAAACGATTCAGAGCGCATTAACAAAATCTTCGATACAGATGAAGGCGCACGCTACGTTGGTGAGTTCGCAATCGGCGTAAACCCATACATCTTACATCCAATGGGAGACATTCTATTCGATGAAAAAATCGATGGCAGCTTCCACTTCACACCTGGACAAGCTTACGACGATGCATGGAACGGCAACAACTCTAACATCCACTGGGATTTAGTATGCATCCAACGCCCTGAATACGGCGGCGGCGAAATTTACTTCGACGACGTATTAATCCGTAAAGACGGACGCTTCGTTGTATCTGAATTAGAAGCTTTAAACCCAGAGAACTTAAAATAATATTAAATAAGGGATGTTACCTAGTCGAAAAGTTCGATTAGATAACATCCCTTTCATTTTGAACAACTTCTTAGGAAATGAAATTATATGAACGATTTTCCAAATATATCTATCGTAAATCGAAATATATCAACGATTTTTCAAATATATCTATCATAAATCGAAATATATCAACGATTTTTCAAATATATCTATCATAACTCAAGATATATCGATTTATCGACAAAAATTCACATTAATACTCTAATAATTTTTTAGCCACATCTTCTGGTACTTTAAAACTATTTTTATTTTTTATTTTATTCATTTTCAATTCAACCTCAACATAAGGGACATCTTTATATACTGTCATCGTACCAATTTCATGTAACTCTTTTTTATCTTTACTCGATTCCAATAACTTCGGTGTATCCTCTTGATACATTTTAAATGTTTTCCCTTGCGGAGTATCTAAAGGAGCCGATTTCATTTCCCACTCATCCATTTTGATTGACTCAAACAACTTTGTAATTTCTTTCTTATCGGTAATTGTTTTTTTATCACTCGAATCAATAAACGATTCAATTTCAATTTTTTGTGCTTTTTCTAAGCTAACATCAGACTTCTCTTTCTTCGTACTACATCCTATTACAAGAATCGATACGGTTAGTAGCAGCAAAAATAATATACAGACTTTTTTCATTTCTAATCCCCCTGCGCTATATAGAGTTATTTTTCTATTTTTACATATGGATTCTCTTTCTCAACAAGTGACAAAAAACTTGTCATATCTTGCGGCATCGCAATCATATGTACTTTATATGCATTCGTCGTAATTTCAAGGGACTTTCCAACTTGCCGAATAATTCTTATATCTTTTAATACAACATCATCATTTAAGATGCCATATTTTAATACACCATTTTCTACTTTATGCTTTTTAATGAATATTTCCCAAACGAGCGGAACATTTACAATAAAGCATAACCCCATTCCAATCAACGCTGACATCCACTGCTCTTGATTTGTGAAAAGCATGAAAAGTGGATATACAAACATAAAAGCTAACGTAAGACTAACGAAAATTACTGCTAATTTACTTCTTTGAATTGGAAAGTTCATACCTACACCCCCTAACCAAATTATACCACTTTTTCCATTTTAGTTCATAAAAAAAGGCCATTTGTAAATGACCTTTTTAAACAATCTGTAATAAAATTTCTTACTTACCTTGAATCTCTTTCCATTCTGAAGCTAGTAAACTATAAACAGCGATATCGTGAAAATGATCATACAACCATTCGTCTTCTCTTAAAATACCATCTAATTTAAAACCTAAACGTTCTGGAATTGCACGGCTTTTCGCATTTCCAACACCGCACCTAATTTCAATTTTATTCAGCTTTAAATTTTCAAATGCATAGTGAAGTACAGCCTTTACGCTACGCGTCATAATACCTTTCCCGCCAGCATCTTCTGCAAGATAATACCCAAGACTCGTCGCTTTCTTCCCCCAGTTCACCGGATGAATGCCTACCATCCCAACGAGCTTTCCTTTGTAGCGTATACCACTTTCAAAACCGTCTCCCTCTGCAAATTTCTTTAACCACATCGGAAAAATTTCATCATAAGCATCAGCAGATTTCGTCCCATCTACCCAAGGGAGCCATCTTCGTAAATGATTACGGTTTTGGTCTATTAATTGATATAATTCCTCTTTATGGTGCTTCTCTAATAATTGTAGTTCGATTTCGTCATCTACTCGGAGTGTGAACATGGTTTTTAGCCCCTTTTCCGTTTTCTTATTATTCTAACATTTATAAATGGAAAATACTCCTCCAACATATCAACGCTTTTTAAAATATATCGAACACAACTCCCAATATATCGACGCAAATTGAAATATATCGAACACAAATGCAATTATATCGACGTTTCGACAAGGAATATCGACTTATCGATTAGATTCGACAATGATACACATGCCAAAAACAACAAAAAAAGACGCACAGCCAAGCTATGCGTCTTTTCTATTACTTCTCTGCAACTTGAACTTCTTTTACGTAAGCTGCTTCGAATTTTTGGATGTCACCTGCGCCCATGAAAATTAGAACGCCTTTTTTATGTTTCTTTAATACATCTGTTGTTGTATCTGTAATTAATTCTGCACCGTCGATACGCTTTTGCAGATCTTCAATTGTTAATTCACCTTTGTTTTCACGCGCTGATCCAAAAATATCACATAAGTATACTTGGTCAGCTTTGCTTAGGCTTTCTGCGAACTCATCTAAGAATTTTTCTGTACGTGAGAATGTGTGTGGCTGGAATACAGCGACAACTTCACGCTCTGGATGTTTTTGACGAGCTGCTTCAATCGTTGCATTAATTTCTGTAGGATGGTGTGCATAATCATCAATGATAACTTGCTCTCCCATTGGCTTTTCATTAAAGCGACGTTTTACGCCTTCAAAAGTTGTTAGCTGATGTTTAACTGCTTCTACATCAACATTTTCATAATGGCAAAGCGCGATTACTGCTAATGCATTTAATACGCTATGATTGCCGTATCCTGTAATTTTGAACGTATCATAATACGTATTACGAACGAATACATCGAATATTGTACCATCTGTTCTCTTTTGAATGTTACGTGCTTGGAAATCATTATCTTCTCCAAATCCATAGAAAATAACAGGTACTTTCGCTTGAATTTTTTGAAGTTCTTCATCATCACCACATGCAATAATGCCTTTTTTCACTTGCAATGCCATCTCTTGGAATGCATTGAATACATCATTAATGTCTGAAAAATAATCTGGGTGATCGAAATCAATGTTTGTCATAATTGCATAGTCTGGATAATAAGACAAGAAATGACGACGATACTCACAAGCTTCAAATACAAAATACTTACTATTTTCTACCCCATGCCCCGTTCCATCTCCGATAAGGTAAGATGTTGGGTGTGCGCCTTGCATTACATGAGCTAACAAACCTGTAGTTGATGTTTTTCCATGTGCACCAGTTACAGCAACACTTGTGTACTGATTCATAAGGTCACCTAAAAAGTGATGGTAACGATGTACTGGGATATTTAATTCTTTTGCTGCTACGATTTCTTCATGCGTATCAGGAAACGCGTTTCCTGCGATAATCACTTGTCCTTCTTTAATATTATTTTTATCAAAAGGAAGGATGGAAATACCACGCTTTTCCAATGCTGTTTGTGTAAAGAAACGCTTTTCATAATCAGACCCTTGAACAGTATGCTTCATGTCATGAAGAATTTGTGCTAATGAACTCATTCCTGTCCCTTTAATTCCTACAAAATGGTAAACTGTCATCTTAAAGAACCTCCAACATTTCGAACTAATACAACGGCCTATCTATAAGACAGTATATGAATCTTTTCTTATTTTGGTAATCATCATACATTTCTGATGAAGCGAAGTTTTCTTTAATCTTCACTTATCAGGATAACCACGTACGTACTTCTTTTTATGTCCATAACAAACTTATTATAGCAAAAAACCAGCTGTTATACTATGATAACAGAAAAACTGACAGGGTCAATCACCTATCAGTTTTTCTCGCTTTTACATATCTTCTTTTGTTTCTAATTGAACACGCTCTAGACGTGGATTTGGACGGTATTTACGACCAGCTTTTGCTTCTGGTTTTCCATTTAATTCTACGTTATCACCTGTAAATCCAATATTCATTTTTAATAAGCTACTTCCTACTCCGTATATATCAACAGGAACATTTTGAGCTTCAAATTCACGAATACGTTTCTCATCAAATCCGCCAGTTACAACGATATCTACATGTTGGAATCCTTCTTCATCAAGCGCCTTACGAAGTGCGAATACAAGCGATGGATTGACACCACGCGGATCGAATGTTCCAAGTACTTCTGGGTGGCGAATGAAGTATTGATCAATCATTGTGCGAGACGTATCTACACGTACACCTTTTAATGTTGACCCAAACTCACGCGCTACGCGAAGTGCATCTGTAATAACATCATTGTTGTAATCAATTAGTACAACTAATTCATCTTCTGGGAATTTCTTATGATATGCTTTTGCTGCTTCAACGACATCACCATTAAACATTTGAATTAGTGCGTGAGGCATCGTCCCCATACCACTTCTACCCCACCACTCATTCATTGCATGCGTCGCTTGTGCGCTCATACCTCCGATGTATGCCGCATAACCGTCACCAGCTTGTTGCGTATAGTGATCATCACGATCTCCCATGAAAATAACTGGTTTTTCTTTATCTACACTACGTGCAGCTTGGACAACGTTATATACGTTTGTCGCAACTGATGTACGACGAGCTAAAATCCCATCAATTACCCCTTCTAAAAATCCGAAATTTTCATAAGGACCATGAATTGTTAAAACTGTTTCAAATGGACTAATATTATCGCCATCCTTTAAAGAATGAATTTCTAATTCCTCAGGATTTTTGGCAAATGTTTGTAGCAATGCAATTACCTCATCTGTTCCGCAAAGAACTGCATGTTCTTTTTGGAAAAACTGCATCGTTACAACACTTTTCGGGCGAAATTCTTCAATGATTTCTCTAGTCTTTAAAAAGTAAACGGCAGAGAACCAACCTTCTCCAACACGTTCGTCAAATTTAAATGTTTTATTTGTTAGTCGATTTATTTCACCTTTTAATTTCAATTCAATTTCTTTCATGTCGCTTTACTCCCTACTTTACTATCCAACATTTTCTATTAGTATACAGCAAAACCTGCTACTATACATTTGTTTCCTGCATAGCAGCAAATTCATCCTCAGAAATAAGGACATCTCTCGGCTTTGTTCCTCTTCCTTCAGAAATAATCCCTTGCGATTCCATCTCTTCAATGAGGCGGGCCGCGCGATTATAACCGATGCGGAATTTTCGCTGTACAGAAGATGTGGACGCTCCCCCTTGTTCTACAACAAATTGACATGCATCCAAAAACAATTCGTCTTCCGACTCAGCCTGTTCTGTTTTCGCTAATAAATCCTCTTGCTTAAATAAGTAATTCGGCTTCATTTGCTTTCTCACATGATCAACTGTTTTTTCAATCTCATCATCCGATACATATACACCTTGTACACGAACTGGTTTAGATGTACCGTTCCCTAAAAACAGCATATCACCACGGCCAAGTAATTTCTCCGCGCCCCCAATATCGATAATCGTACGCGAATCAACTTGAGATGATACTGTAAATGCAATACGCGTTGGAATATTTGATTTAATTAAACCTGTAATAACATCTACAGATGGACGCTGCGTCGCAACTAATAAATGAATACCACAAGCACGTGCTTTTTGCGCGATACGACAAATCGCTTCCTCAACATCACCAGGTGCTACCATCATTAAGTCAGCTAACTCATCAATGACAATAACAATGTAAGGTAATGTCTCTCCCGGAATTTCTCGCTCACTTACAATCGTATTGTAACGAGTTAGATCACGAGCACCTGCGTGCACAAATAGCTCATAACGACGCTCCATCTCTTCAACTGCCCACTTTAACGCAGCCGTCGCTGCTTTTACATCGGTAATAACAGGTGCTACAAGATGCGGAACAGAATTATATGGTGCAAGCTCAACCATCTTCGGATCAATTAACATTAACTTCACTTCATGTGGTTTTGCTTTGTATAAAATGCTCGTTAAAATTGCGTTAATACACACACTTTTTCCTGAACCAGTTGCGCCTGCAATAAGTCCATGCGGCATTTTTCGAATATCCGTTACAATTGGATCACCTGAAATATCAAGTCCAAGTGCAACTGTAAGCGGTGATTCACTCTTTGTAAATACAGGACTTCTTAAAATTTCACGAAGAAATACTGGCTTACTTTCTTTATTTGGAACTTCAATTCCAATCGCACTCTTCCCTGGAATTGGCGCTTCAATACGAATATCTTTCGCAGCTAAACTTAATTTAATATCATCACTCAAGTTTGTAATTTTATTGACTTTCACACCTGGGTCTGGCTGTACTTCAAAACGAGTTACCGCTGGACCTTGTGACACATTAATAACATGTGCTCCAACATGGAAATTATTAAATGTCGTATTTAATAATTCTTCCTGTTCTTCTAACCATTCCGTATTATCTAACGCCGCTTGCTGCGGAATTGACAACAATGTTAATGGCGGAATGGCATATGTCGGTGGTGTTTGCAATACGTTTCGCACATCGTTCTCTCTTTGATTTACAACATATGCTTTCTCTTGTACTTGCTCTACCACTACTGGTTGCACCGGTTGTTCTTCCACTTGTGGCTCCACTACCACTTGTTGCACTGGTTGTTCTTCCACTTGTGGCTCCACTACCACTTGTTGCACTGGTTGCTCTTCCACTCGTGGCTCCACTACCATTTGTTGCGTTGGTTGTTCTTCTACTCGTGGTTCCACTACCACTTGTTGCACTGGTTGTTCTTCCACTTTGTGTACTGATTTATTTTCTACTCGTTCTCCCACAGAAGGTTGCATTGCACTCGTTCTTGCTACATGTCTTTCCATTAATCGCGCTCTGTCTTGTTTCAACATAACAACATTAAATGGTACATGACGCTTTTTCTCACGTTTTGGCTCTTCTTTTTGTACAACTGGTTGTTCTTTAGTAACGGACTGTTCTTCTGCGACTGGCGCTTCTTTCACAACTAGTTTACTTTCCTCTGTTTCTGCAATTAAAACATTCGCAAAGCTTTGAACATCTTTCTTCGTTTGTTTATCCGCTTCAGCAACATGTATGAATTCGCTCTTTTGTTCAATTGCTTCATCTAACACCATTTCTTGCTGAGTTTCTTCAAGTTCCACAAATGCCCCAGCTTCCGTAATTCCTTCTACTTCTTCTAGTGCTTCTGTTTCCGTAATTACTTCTGCCTCTTCAAATTCTTCTGTTTCCGCAATTACTTCCACTTCTTCAAACTCTTCTGCTTCTGCAATTACTTCCACTTCTTCTGATTCTTCTGCTTCTGCAATTACTTCCACTTCTTCAAATTCTTCTGTTTCTGCAATTGCTTCCACTTCTTCAAATTCTTCTGGTGCTTCTGTTTCCACAATTACTTCCACTTCTTCTGGTACTTCTGTTTCTGTAATTACTTCCGCTTCTTCAGACTCTTCTGTTTCCACAATTACTTCCACTTCTTCAAACTCTTCTGTTTCCGCAATTACTTCCACTTCTTCAAACTCTTCTGCTTCTGCAATTACTTCCACTTCTTCAAACTCTTCTGTTTCCGTAATTACTTCTATCTCTTCAGATTCCGCTGTTTCCATAACTACTTCTACTTCTTCAGGCTGTTCCGTTTCTGCAATTACTTCTACTTTTGGCACTTCTGCAACTTCTTCTGGTATTTCCACTATGATTGTTTCTTCAAGTTTTTCTTCTGCTTTGACAATCACTGCTTCTTCTGGAGTTTTCTGTTCTACTTCAATAGTAGCTTCTTCTATTTCTGTATTACGTTTAATTTCTTCTGATAAAATTGTATCCTCATGCTCTACTTTAGAATCTACTAATTCTTCTTGTAGAATGCTTTCGTTTAACACCACTACATCTTTTTCTTGCTTTGCATCTTCCATACGCTCAGCTACCGTTTTATGAAGTAATTCATCCGCTGAAACTTCCTGCGGTGTATGTATTTCTTGAACCACTTCTTTTTCTTCTACTAAAGGTACTTGGCTCTCAATTTCATAACCATTTTTCTCTAGCCATTGATCGACAACTGATTTTTCTTCCTTTTTACTCTGTTGACCTCGCTGATCAACCCCTTCATGACTAGAAGAAGGCGTTGCTTGCCCTTCTGAGAAATCAGATAATGCATATCCTTTTTTCTCTAACCATGCATCAACGACCGATTTTCCCTCTACAGATATTTCAAGATCTTCTCTTTCCTTTTCTTCCTCCTGCTTTACAACTTTTTGCTCTACTGAAGGACGATTATATCCGTAAATTGGCGAAATCATTTCTGTTGGACGAAATGGTCTACGGTTACTTTCTTGCGCTGGTACAGATGCTTTTTTTACGACAGGCTCCGGTTCATATTGCACTTCCGGCTCTTCATATGTAGAAACTACATTCTCCACATACGGTCGTCTACTTCTTTCCACTTTTACTCCTCTTTGAGTAGGCTGATTTTCATATATACCTCTTTGAACAGGTTGTTCTTCAAAGTGAGGTAATTCTCTTACATCATCCTCTTCAAATCCATCATCTGGTATTAATGGAAAACGGCATTTACCTGCATTCCTACTTGCCATTTGTGCTTCTCTTGCTTCAGTGTAGTGGTTTACACGAGGAATTTTCGGCTGACTTTCAACTTGTTTCGGTACTTCTTTATTCATCGCTGTTTGTTCTTCCTCTTTGTTAAACAGCTTTTTCATCCAATCTAACATGCTTACCACTCTTTCTACTAAATAGTAACAACCTTTATTGTATCAGCATTCGGCAAAAAGTGCAGGTAAAATTAAGCATGTCATATTTATCCATAATATTCTAATTTACGAGTGTTTTCATATGAAAAAACGCAGCCTTCCATATAAGACTGCGTTTAAGCTTTACTCTTCCGATATTCATCTACACTATCCGTTACACTTTGCAATAAAGAATTTACATACTGCGGGTCAGATAATTTTTTATCTTCTTCATGGTTGGACATAAACCCAAGTTCTAATAGTACGCCAGGAACTTTTGACCAATTAAATCCAGAAAGATCATCTCGAAATTTAATTCCATTTACTTTCACTTGATGATTCTCTCTCATTTTATTTACTATCGTTTGAGAGATTTGAAGACTTTCAGCATAGATCTCTTTCGTATACGGACTTCCTTCTGCCGGCGTCAATACAGCAAACCCACTTTGGTTTGGATTTTCAGAACCATCTGCATGAAGACGTAAAAATAAATTCGCCTTATGATCATTCGCGAATGTCGCACGTTCTTTATTGCTTATATCAACATCTTGTGACGTTCTCGTCATTAATACTTGTATACCTTTTGCTTCCAGCTTTTCTTTTAATATAAAAGCCATGTCTAATACAAGGACAGACTCTCTCTTTTTTGTCACAACACCTGTTGTTCCATCTGTCACTTTATATTTTTGAGTAGTTGCTCCTGGACCAATTGGTTCTAAATTTAAATTCGCTTTTTGTTGATGTCCTGGATCAATAACAACGAGAAACTTTTCTTGTTTCTCCTTACTTTCTACTTTTTGTTCATTATTTTGCGCTGGTTGCTCTGTTGGCTGCACCGGCGTAGTTTCCTCTTTCTTTTCCTCGGCCGACGCTTCTTCCTGCTTCGGTTCTACTTGCTTATTCGTTTGAGCAGCTTGCGGCTCTGCTTTCTTTTCTTGTTCTTCTTGCTGCTTTTCTACCGGTGCGTCTTCCTTTTTATCTTCGCTTGTTTCTCGTACAGCAGATGATGTTTCTTTTTTCGGTTGCGCTTGCGAACAACCTCCCATATATATGCCAATGAATGCAATCACGCTCATTATTTTTATATACTTCATATTTCTCTCCCATCACTTTGCACCGGAATCAAAGTTTTTTCTTATAATTGTTTTATAATCTCATCCATGCTTCCAATATAAATAGGCTGCCACATTTCTGTACCACACTCTGCTGTATAAACTGGATAATTGTCATCATCGACGTTCACAAAAACTGGATCGCCCATATCCGTTTCATATCCGATAACAATCCATCCTTCTTGCCATCTTCCATTTTCTTTACTTATTAATGAATTTTTATGTTTATCAAATCGGTAACCGATTTGTCCTTTTTCTAATTCACTTTCGCTAAATACATATATTTCATAGGAGCCTAATTCGATATCTTGTTGTTTTGAAGTTTCAATTCGTTTCAGAAGTTCTGCAATTTTTAGTTGTTGTTTCATACGTCTACCCCCTTCTTTTTTCTAAATTTTACCTAATCCGTTTTTAAAATACAATATAGATTTTGACGAGAAACATTACAATCCTAGGAATTCCGCATAAAAAAAGTAGCCTCACATATGCGAGGCTACTTTTTCTTATATCAATTAAAATTTAAATTCTTGTCCAACTTCAAAGCTATCTTCTAATACAAGAATACCTTTTTCTTGTGGAGCGTCTGGAAGCTCTAATTCACGTGCAGAGCAGATCATTCCAGAAGAAGGAACACCGCGAAGTTCAGCTGGTTTAATTAACATACCGCTTGGCATTACAGCACCGATTTTTGCAACGACAACTTTTTGTCCTGCGTCAACGTTCGGTGCACCACATACGATTTGTAATGTTTCTGTACCGATTTCTACTTTACAAATGTTTAGTTTATCAGCATTTGGATGCTTCTCTTTTTCAGCTACATAACCTACAACAAATTTTGGAGAAAGATCTGCTTCTACTTTTTCTTCAAAGCCGTTCTTCGCTAAAATTCCGTTGATTTCCTCAACAAGTTCTTTCGTTAATGTAAGGTTACCTGTTTCTGTTACTTCTAAGTAAGAAGACGCATTAAAGATATTGAATCCTCCTGTTACGTTGCTTTCACGATCATAAACGCGAGCAACATCTCCTTTGCGGTCAAATGCACGGTTTTCTAAAGTAATATCTTGTAAGGCAACAATTAAAGTGTCACCAATTCCTTCAAGGTTGTAAAAAACGTTCACTTCGTTCATCCTTTCTCTTTTCCATCTGTCTTCTTCCGATTCTTCGCTAAAATAAAGATTGGTTCAAAGTGGCCATCTTCATATACGAATGAAAGTGATGTAATCGGAACATGCCCTTCGGCAAAAAATTTCATTGTCATTTGTGCAATAATATCATAACCGATTTCGTTGACGATATCAGCAATAATTAATACATCTTGGTGAGGAACAGCAACAACCATATCACCAGAAATCTTTTCACGCATCGATTGTAGTAACGATTCGTTTAAAATACGCGTTGCATCATACCCATCATTTGTGTTTAAAAAGTAGAATGTATTACCTGCTACTGTGTCCTGCTTAAATTCATAGCCTAATGAGCGAGCATTGAATAATGCCATTTCACGTACTTGTTGTTCTGTAAGCTCTAACTTTTGTAATAAACGCTCATCAATTAGTCGATACGTTTTATTAGAATCTAGCGCATAGTAAATACGTGTTTCCGCCGTATGATCCGTCATAATAAACGGATTTCCTTCTTCTGCTTGTTTTGGGAAAGAAGTAGAGCGAATAACAGGTAAAATTTTCGCCTCGCTATTTTCTTCTTTATGCATCGCAATTAACGCTTCTTGTACATAATAAGCGACCTCTTCAATCGCTTTTTCTTTGTTCACTTCCCATTTTGCCACTACTCCTGGAAGTGATACGTTAATACCTTTTTTCGAGTTTTTCTGTTCAATACGAAGAACTTCTTTCTCGCTATCATAATGAAAGTCCCATTCTGGTCGAGATAATTTCTTCATTAACTCATCTTTCATCTTTTTACTTGTCATCTTCATCTCTGTTTCCTCCCTTCCAAAAAAATAACCTCCCCCGCGAAGGTAGAGGTTGTTTTACAATTCAATTGGCAAATTGCCTTATTTTAAACCTTCAATAAACTCTTCGATTTGTTCTTGTGTTTTACGATCTTTGTTTACATAGCGACCAGTTTCTTCACCTTTATTGTACGCTACAAAGCTCGGAATGCCAAATACGTCTAATTTCACGCATAGATCAATAAACTCATCACGATCTACATAGTAAAATGAGAAATCACTATATTTCTCTTCTACTTCTGGCATAAATGGATCTACAAAGCGACAATCCGGGCACCATTCTGCTGAGAACATAAAGACTACATTCTCTTCGTTCTTTAATTCTTGGAATTGCTCCATGCTTTCTAATGATTTCATCTATATTTCCTCCTCTAACGAGTGCATTTTTTCATGTTATAATCTTTCTTTTATACTACCATACATCACGCACGGTGCAAGGTTTATGCTTGCTTTTCATCATACTTATATTGCCCAACAAGTAACTTAACCACGTGTACAAATAATTCCGTCCGGTCAACATAATCATCTGTAAAAATACCGATAGCACCTTCGTGGCTACGAATATCTTTCCGCTGTACAAACTCTTCCATCACTTCGCTTAACTCTTTACCTTCTTCAAGAGGTGCTAAGAAATCGTCTGGTAACTTAATACGTGCCCCTCCGGCAACAAATGTTTTTCCCTCACTTGTTGCAAGCGCGCCCCAATTACACATAAATAAACCGTGCTCTGTTTTCATTACGCCGCCCTCTAGTCCAATACCAATTTGAGCTTCACCTGCTTTTAATGCCTGCTTCGCTCTATTTATCGCTCCTTGCATCGTCTCTTCATCTGAAAATGGCTGGCTTGCTACTCCTGAAGGAACAGAAAAAGACGTAATTTCAGCATCTTCCCAAACCTTCTCCACAGCCCCAACCTTCGTTTTATTCCTCGATCCAACTACTACCTTCATTTCGTTCACCTCTATATAAATTCATCATTTCACCTTAATAAAATTACTCTTTATAAACGAGAGCACCATCACCAATCACTAGGTCACCTCTTCAACCTAAAAAAGAAGGATTTTTCTCACAACATTGCCGACCTCGAACTCAAAAACAGCCTTATTCTCTCTCCCTACCCGTGGTCTTAATACATCATTCGAACACCCATTAAGCACTGACCGCCACCACACATCGCTGGGTCATCTATTCAATCCAAAAAAAGAAAGGCTCTTCAGCCCTTCTTCTTTACGCGTTATTCTTAATTGTTTCTAACGTCGTCTTATCCGTCGCTCTTACAAGCTTCGTAATTAGTTCTTTCGCTGCTGCATAATCATCAACATGTAAAATTGAAGCGTGTGTATGAATATAGCGTGCGCAAACACCAATTACTGCTGATGGAATACCAGAATTGCTTGTATGTACACGGCCTGCATCTGTACCACCTTGTGAAATAAAGTATTGGTACGGAATGTTGTGTGTTTCAGCTGTATCTAAAATGAATTCGCGCATTCCTCTATGTGTTACCATTGTGCGGTCGTAAATACGAAGAAGAGCACCTTTTCCTAATTGACCGAACTGCGTTTTATCACCAGAAGCATCGTTTGCTGGACTTGCATCAAGCGCGTAGAAAATGTCTGGCTGAATCATATTAGCAGCTGTTTGTGCTCCACGAAGACCTACTTCTTCTTGTACAGTCGCACCAGAATATAATGTGTTTGGTAATGTCTCATCTTTTAATTCTTTTAATAATTCGATTGCAAGGCCACATCCGTAACGGTTGTCCCAAGCTTTCGCCATAATTTTCTTCTCATTTGCCATCGGCGTGAATGGGCAGATTGGCACGATTTGTTGTCCTGGTTTTACACCAATTTCAATCGCATCTTCATAACTATCTGCACCTATATCAATTAACATGTTTTTTATGTCCATCGGTTTTGCACGTTGCGCATCACTTAATAAATGAGGAGGAATAGAACCAACAACCCCAACAACAGGACCGTTCTTCGTCATAACTTGAACGCGCTGCGCTAATAGTACTTGGCTCCACCAGCCGCCTAACGTTTGAAAACGAAGCATTCCGTTTTTCGTAATTTGCGTAACCATGAAACCTACTTCATCCATATGACCTGCTACAAGAACACGTGGGCCAGTCTCGTCCCCTTTTTTCAGACCAAATAAGCTACCTAACCCGTCTTGCACAATTTCATCAGCATATTTGCTTAATTCTTGCTTCATAAAACGGCGTACGTCATGTTCAAAACCTGACGCACCTTGTAATTCTGTTAACGTACGAAATAATTGTAATGTCTCTTTATTCACGAAGTCCCCTTCTTTCAAACCTTAGTAGAATACCTCTTTTATTGTAACGAAATTTTCGAAATGTTTCTAGTTTCTTCTTTTTTAGCTGTATTTGCTTTATAATTATTATTGGTACACTATTTTTATTTTACAGAATTGAGGTGAATATATGAGCTGGAAAGGTTTAGTAGCAGGTCTTGGCGTTGGATTCGCAGCTGGTTATTTCGTTGCAAACAAAGTACAAGAACAATCCCATATTTCTTCAGAAAAAGCATTGAAAATGGTGAAACAAGCATTAAGTCATAAAGGTGAAATTACTGGCTCTTGGGTACATATGGTTCCAGAGACATTTGAAAAATATGATGTCGCATACGAAGTTTATCGCGGCGGTCTTACAACGATGTTAGATGATATACAAGAACGATTTGAATTTTTAGTTGATGCTAAAACAGGTACTGTTTTAGAGGTTATAGCAGCATAAAAAGGAGGGTTCCCATTAGGTGAACCTCTTATTTTTTTGAAATTGCGGGTATTGATTAAAATTATATCGGCGATTTTTCAAATATATCGAATTACCGGCAGAAGCCGACAATAATAAAGAGGCGCTCCAACAAATATTCTGGAACAACCTCCTCTTTTTATGCTTCTATACTCGTTTTTCTCTCTATCTTTTCTACAATATGCCCTTCCTCATTCCACTTTACTGCACGATAATACGCGTCATGATAAAACGTAAACCAAGCATCGTTTTCAGCGCCATACTTCATCCACTTTTGCTTATTTTCAATCGATGTCATCGGATAATCATCATACGCCATTACCCATAATACATTTTGATGTGCGTGTGTCGGCAAGAGATCTGCTAAGTGCAGCATCGTTTCACCCTGACTTTCCAAAGCGATAACTGCGTGTCCATCACTATGGCCGCCTGTATGCGCCATTTTTATTTCATCCGTAATTTCTATTTCTTGCTGGAACGTAACAACTTGATCTATAATCGGCTCCCAATTTTCCTTCCAATATGTATTACGGGATCTAATATTTGGGTTCCTCATTTCATTCCACTCTGTTTCGCTTACGTAAACTTTTGCGTTCGGAAACACCGGTACAAGGTGATCACCTGCCCATTTCGTTAAGCCAGATGCATGATCAAAATGAAGGTGCGTCATTAAAACATAGTGGATATCTTCAGGCTTTAATCCTAGTTTTTCTAATGATTCATAAACCGATGATTCTTCTGTTACACCTTGATTCCGCTTCATCTTCTCATTCAATTTACCATTTCCTATTCCAGAATCAATCAGCATATTACCGTCTTTCGTTTGCAAAAGTAACGGATCAGTTCGTAAATAAATATGATTTGTATCATTATGTTTATATTTACGTGACCAAAGTACTTTCGGTACAACACCAAACATTGCCCCTCCGTCTAAATGTGTGTTCCCGCCTTTTAGCCACGTCACTTTTATATCTCCAATTTGTAACTGTTCCATCTGTCATCCCCCTTTCTTTTTATATTAACATAAAATTCTGATTGTTTTAGCCATAAAAAAACCTATGCATTACTGCATAGGCTCTGTACGATATTTTGCTTCAACACGGTAAATACGATGACCTTTACTAGAGAATTTCTCTTCATATTCTGTCATAATGTTTCCTTCATAATCACTGTTATGAAGATCTAAGCTTAAGTAAGTTAGTAACATACCATACTCAGCCATACTCATTAGAGAGTATTCAAATAAACCTTGGTTATCTGTTTTGAAATGGATTTCTCCACCCTCTACTAACACTTCTTCATAATTGCGTAAAAACGTTTTATACGTTAAACGACGCTTCGTGTGACGATTCTTCGGCCATGGATCTGAGAAGTTTAAATAAACGCGGTCAATTTCACCTTTTGCAAAGAAAACTGTTAAATCTTCAGCATCTTTATTAATTAACTTTAAGTTCGGTAATTCCTCTTCAATTAACTTATCAAGCGCATCTACAACAACACTTGTGAACTTTTCAATTCCGATATAGTTAATATGAGGATTTGCTTTTGCCATATCATACATAAAACGGCCACGACCTGTACCTACTTCAATATGAATTGGTTGTTCATTTCCAAATACTTCTTTCCAGCTACCAGCGCGCTCCTCTGGGTTTCCAATTACGATATGTGAATATTCATTAATTCGATCCATTGCATACGGTTTATGTCTTAAACGCATAGATGTCTCCCTCTCTTTACAAAACTATTTTAAAGGAATAATTCCTTCTTTCTGTTTTAATCGATCTACCAAACAAAAAACCAAGTACGTACGAGCACTCGGTCCGTTTCTTTCAAGTATAAGATGTACCATTTTGATAAAAACTACATACAGCATTAAACATTCCATGACGAAACAGCTTTTTCTCTTACCTTCTCAAGAAGAGAAAAACAATCGAAAGGATGATCCGTTCATGCCAATTAATCAACAACATCAATTAGAAGTACTGAAAGATATTTTAGTCAATCACCAAAGTGATTGCTGCGGAACAGTTTCTGAATGCGAGCAATTAGAGCGTCTCATTCAATCATTACTCGCAAATGATAGTATAAATAGTGACGCTAAAGCAATGCTAAACGATGTATATTCTTATAGTCAATCGGGTAAATCTTCCTCTAATTTGGACAACCATATTTCCAATAATCAAGAACAACTTACTCAGTGGATTGCTGGAATGGACAATTTTTCTTAAGTATTATTCTGAAGCAAGTAGTTGCTGTAAATATTGATGCCAATATTCAGCTTCTGCTTGCTGTTTTTTTGTTGTGTGCCATTGAATAGACAAAATTGTTTGTGCTATCACATACCATCTCATACGCCTAAGCAATGATTCATCCATTTCAATATCATAATATCCGAGCCACTCACTCCATTCGTGACGCGGAATGTACCAATATAATAACATACCAAGGTCTAGAGCTGGGTCAGCAATTACAGCTCCATCCCAATCAATTAAAAACAGCTCATCTTCATCCGACAATATCCAGTTGTTATGGTTTACATCACAATGACATACAACGAATTCATTGTATTCAATATCTTTTAATGAATCCGTTAAATATTGAAGGCCTTGCTGAATTGTTTCATCAACCCTTATATCTCCTCTTAAAACAAGTTGCAGTTGTTGTAATAACTCTTGCGCGTGAAGCGGCTGCTTCCCAAGTCTTTGAATCATCTGCACAAGCGCTTTAGAGGAGTGTATTTTCTTCAAAAGTTTCGCAACACGTTCTAGTTTCATATCCTCTGGCTCTAGCTTCTGTCCCGGAAGCCATTTTTGAGCAGAAATTACATCACCGTTCGTTACCCTTCTTGTCCAAAGTAATTTTGGAACAATTCCTTCTGCTGACAATACCGCTAAAAAGGGCGATGTATTCCGCTTTAAAAATAACTTCTGTTGTCCGTTTTGCGCAATATATGCATCGCCCGTTACTCCACCAGCCGGTACAAGACTCCACTCTTTTCCTAATAATTGTTCCAACCATTCCATATCCATTACCCGTTAACAAATCCTTATCTTTTATAGTTATGAAAAGAAAACCGCAACATTTCTACACATGTTGTGGATTCATATATATTTTACTGTAAATGAAAAGAAAACTTGGCATCAGCCAAAAATTCTCTATTTTATTTTACAAAACCACTCATAGAATGACAACTTATCAAAATCGTCACCTTTGTCAATTCTACATTTATTACATTCTCATCGTCAAGTAGCGATTTGTCACATTATCGTCAATATATACGTGCTAATTGGAGCCAATTGAAGTTCCTTTCCTCTAAATGAAGAAATTGGCTCTACTTTCGCTTGCTTTTCGTTTACTAACACATGCCACGTTTCTTCTTTTGGAAGCTGCACTGTTTTAGCTTCCAAACCGCTATTAAATAAAACTATAATCTCTTTCCATGGTCCAAACGATTCTGCATGTTGCAGGTGGTATGCAAGTACTTCCTTAGATGTTTGCAAAAAAGTCATATGCTTTTTTATAAGGTCTGCGTTTTGTAATCGAAATGCCCCGTGCTCTTTACGAATCGCAATTAATCCTTTTATATAGTTAACGGTCTCCATTTCTTTCTCTTTTTGCTCCCAATCTAATTGATTGATTTCATCATTTGCATTATAACTATTTTCATTTCCTTTCTTCGTACGATAAAACTCTTGCCCAGCATGTAAGAAAGGAATCCCTTGTGAAAGAATCACCATTGCGCTCGCTAGCAGGTGACGTTTTTTTAAAATATTTTCTGGTTCTTCATTACTGCACACTAGTTTATCCCACATCGTCATATTGTCATGACATTCTACATAATTAATACTTTGCATTGGCTCTAAAAATAGCCCTGTTTCTTTCATACTTAAAAGACTACCTGATGCTATATACTGCAAATGATGACAGTCTACATGCCCACCAAATGCAAAGCCGCGTTTATTTATATGAAAAGTACTTCCTTTTATCCCATCACGAAATTGATCATTAAACTGCGCGATATGTGGCATTTTCCTTGCATTATTTAACGTTGCTTTTTCCTCAAGAGGAAGCGGTGTTTGTAAATCCCACCCTTCTCCTAATAACAATGCATCGCGCTTTATATTTCGCACTTCTTCTTCTATCATATTCATTGTATCAACATCTAAAATTCCCATTAAATCAAATCGGAACCCATCAACATTGTATTCAGTAAGCCAATATAAAACAGATTCTATAATAAATTTCCTCATCATTTTCCGTTCAGATGCTATATCATTTCCAACTCCCGTCCCATTAGAAGGCATACCATCTTCACCATGACGAAAATAATATCCTGGGACAAGCTTTTCAAATGACGATAGCTCTCTTTCATAAACATGATTATATACAACATCTATAATCACCCTAATGCCGTGCTCATGAAATGTTTCAACCAGTTGTTTACACTCTACAATCCTGTTATACGGATTCGAAGGGTTTGTAGCATAAAATCCCGTTGGCGCATTGTAATATAGTGGATTGTAACCCCAATTGTATGCGAAGGAAGAAATCGCCTCATTTACGCCACCGAAACAATGTAAAGGCAATAGTTCAACATGTGTAACACCTAAATCTTTTATATGAGATAATCCCGTTAACGTCTCATTTCGTCCCGTTGTTCCCTCTTCCATCAGCCCTTTATATGTTCCTTTTTTATTCACTCCACTGTTCGGATGAATAGTCGCATCACGTATATGCAGTTCATACAATATGGCATCTGTCATTGACTGTAATGGTGGTAATTCCTCTCGTTTTGCGACACTCGTCTTTTCTAAATCGATCACAACGCCGTATTTCCCGTTTACAGTCACTGATTTTGCGTAAGGATCCACCGCTTCATTCCATATTAAATTAATACAAACAAGAAATGTATATTGTGCACCATCTAAATTACCTTGTAATGCATGAGCCCAAACTCCATTTTCTACTCTGTACATTTCATGATCGGTATATTCTTTATCGCTTTTATAAATTCTTACCTTCGCAAGCCGTGCAGTTGGAGCCCATACTTTAAATGTTGTTACTTCTTTTTGATATACAGCACCTAAATCTGTACCTTCATAATAATACTTTTCATCAAAAATTGCTGTTCGAATCACAGCGCCTATTTGTAAATCCGTTTCTTCGTTCCGTTCATCTCGTACTGTATAATATTTCCCCACATCTAGCGGCTCTTCTATAAAGCACTCATACTTCGTTGCATCCGGAAGCGCAATAGTATGAGCAATCGGTAAATCTTTCACATTGTTTCCTTCTTGCAAACGAAATGTCCGGCTTGTTCCATACGCATGCGGGAGCAAAATTGTAATTTTATTCATTTCATCTAAATAGGCATCAAATGGACGTTTTACTTTCAACATAAAAAATCACCATCATTCTCAAAATTAAAATGAAACGAGCTGCAAATGATAAGGCTTTTCTTATCAGCAAGACTCTACACAGTAACACGTTATTCTCTATAGTATATTCACCTGTATAAAAAACGTTTTCATACATTCTATTTTTGTAATTTTATTTCAGCAATCGATTTATACTTCGGTGTTTCCTTCACGTGAGATTCGTATAAAGTAATCGTGTCTGCTTGGAATGATATTTCAGGCACTTCTTTTATATGTTCTAAATCAAACTTTTCTTCTCCTACCCATTTACGGGCAACAGTAATATGCGGATGATACGGGCGCGTTTCTAGAGAAAATCCATTGTCTTCACAAATGGCATGAACTTGCTTTTGTAACTGAAACAAATCATGATTCTCACTTACCTTCGCCCAAAAAATACGTGGCTGATCTTCTCTACCAAACGTTGAAAACCCTTGTAACTTGAACGATAGTTCCTTTTTTTCTGTAAGTGTTTGTAATCCATTCTTTATTCCTTCTAATTGTTCCTGCGTCGCACTTCCTAAAAAGGAAAGGGTAATATGATAGTCTTCTTCATGCACCCACGAGCGAAATGGTAATTCATCCTTCATTTCCTCTTTATAGTTAGATAGCACTTCTTTTATATGATTTGGTAAAGTGATTGCGACAAAATAATGCATATCCATGTACATCGTCTCCTTCCTTTTATTGTTGCTTTTCTTTCTTATCTCATTCAGGTAAAAAGAAGCCGCCCTCTAAAATCTAACCTTCGAATAGATTTATTCTCTTCTTAGTTAAAGTTGTAATAGTAAATGAAATTATATCGACGCAAATTGAAATATATCGAACATAACTCTTATTATATCGACGCAAAATCAAATATATCGACGTTTCGACAAGGAATATCGACTTAACAACAAAATACGACAATAATAGTAACTTCCCCTAACAGAAAACCGTCCCAAAAAACCTTTTGGGACGGCCTCTTATTATTTACATATCCATTACTTCGCTAATTCATGAATTGCTTGAGCGTAAATTGCTGTTGCTTTTAATAAGTCTTCAATTTCAATGTACTCATCTTTTTGATGCGCAAGTTCTTCTTTTCCAGGGAACAACGGACCAAATGCAACACCAGCTTTTAATGAACGAGCGTAAGTACCTCCGCCGATTGCTAATAGTTCTGCTTTTTCTCCTGTTTGTTCTTCATATACACGTTGCAGTGTACGAATTAATACATGGTCTTTATCAACGTGATGCGGGCGAGAGTTAGAATAGTCAGCTACTTCAAACCCATGAGTGCCAACATATTCTTTTAACTTCGCAATTGTTTCTTCAAAGTTAGTCGTAACCGGGTAACGTACGTTTAATCCTAAATTGCCACCATTTTCTTTCGAATAAGAAAGGCGACCGACATTTACTGTTAACGGACCACTAATTTCGTCCTTATAAGCAATAGTAGCCTTTTCACCAAAAATATCACCAGTAAATGTTTCTGTTACAAATGTCGCAAATGAATTTGCTTTTCCATCAAGTGAAACTGTAGTTAAGAAGTTTGCTAATGATAAACCTGCATTCTCTCCTTTTTCAGGAGTAGATCCGTGTGCTGAAATTCCTTCCATTTGCAACGTCACTGTATTTCCTTCTATAGTTGATTTCCCTATTTTTTTAGCAATTTGTAAATACGCTTCATATGCTACTGTAAGTGCATTTACATCTTCTCCTGTAATAATCGCTTCTGCAAAATCAGGAACCATATTTAAACGGCGACCTGACTCAAATGAAACAAGTTCATATGCACCGTTTTTCTCTTCGCTACCATTTTGCACAACTTGTATATCAGAAATTCCTTTTTCCGCATTAATAATTGGAAAGTCTGCGTCTGGTGCAAAACCGATTGTTGGCATTTCTTCATTTTTAAAATAATGATCTACACATTTCCAATTACTTTCCTCATCTGTACCTAAAATCATGCGAACGCGTTTCGAAAGAGGTAAACCTAATTCTTTCACAATTTTCATCGCATAATAAGCTGCCATCGTCGGGCCTTTATCATCAATTGCACCGCGTGCAAAAATCTTTCCGTCGCGAATATCCGCACTATATGCAGGAGTCGTCCAGCCGTCTCCTTCTGGTACAACGTCAACGTGACAAAGAATGCCCACTAACTCTTCTCCTTGTCCCATTTCCAAATGACCTGCATAACCTTCTAAATTTTTAGAAGCAAAACCTTCTGCTTCTCCTTTATGTAACATGAAAGATAAAGCTTTTTCTACACCTTCACCAAATGGTGCGCCCTCTTTCGCCGACTCTTCTTCCCATACACTTTTAATTTGTAAAAATTGTTGTGTATCACGAATTAAATCATCTTTTCGTTTTGCAACTTCTTCTGTCCAATTAATCGCTGACATCACACATCCATCCTTCACTATAGTATTTCTTTCATCATAACAAACCGAAATCTCTTATGCCATACACGAAAATCAAGTACCGAACAATTGTAATATTTCAGATATTTCTCATTAGTTTTTCTTTTATTTTTTAAAAAAATTTGCAGGAATTTGGCGTTTTACGTAGAATTTTATGTGTTAGTTGACTGACCATATATACAATGTCAACTACCAATATTTTTCTATATGAATATTTGTTAAACTTTTGTAAAATTTAAGTAGATTAAAGCATGAATTTTATCATGTAGAGTACAATGGTAGTAACGACCTTCTTTCCTGAATGGGGTCAAAAAAACTAGTAGAGGAGTGGTTTTCTCTTGAAACCTACAACTACTCGTATGCTAACACGCATTAAATCAATTTATATGTACATCAATGAAAACGGAACGGTAACGACGAAAGACCTTGTAGATGAGTTCGGGATCACACCGCGAACGATACAACGTGATCTAAATGTGTTGCAGTTTAATGAACTCGTGTATAGCCCTTGCCGCGGTAAGTGGACAACAACAGGAAAGAAAGTGAGAATGACCTCATAATGAAAAAATAATTGTATGTAAATAAATACATACCCCTTTCTAACTATTAGAAAGGGGTCTTTTCTGCACCTAAAAAGGCACTACTTTTCAGTATCTACTTGATACGTTTTTAACATTTCTACTTCTTCATCTGATAGCTCGCGGTATTGTCCAAGTTCTAGTTCTTCATCTAATACTAACGGTCCCATTTCTGTTCTCTTTAAGTAAACAACTTTTTTCCCTACCGCTTCAAACATACGCTTTACTTGATGGAACTTTCCTTCTGTAATCACAAGCTCGATTTCAGAAATATCATCACTTTTTAATATTGTAAGTTCACCTGGCTTTGTTTCATAACCATCGTCTAAAATAACACCTTTAGCAAACTCTTTTACATCCTCTTCTGTTACTACTCCAGCAACGTGTGCATAATATTTTTTCGGCACATGCTTTTTCGGAGATAATAATTGATGCGATAACTTCCCGTCATTTGTAATCAATAAGAAACCTTCTGTATCGATATCAAGTCGTCCAACTGGGAACGGATCAAAGATCGCATCTTCTAATTCTAATAAATCTATTACTGTTTCATGATTATCATCTTCCGTCGCTGAAATAACACCTTGTGGTTTATGCATCATTAAATAAACAAACTCTTTATATTCCACAACTTCACCGTGAATCATAACTTCTTGCTCTTCTACATTTACATGAACCTTCGCATCTTTCACTGGCGTTCCGTCAATTTTTACAACGCCGTCTTTCAATAATTTCTTTACTTCTTTTCTACTTCCATATCCCATATTCGCTAATAATTTATCTAATCTCACGTTTTTCACCTTCTTTGTTTATCATAGAAAAGGGGACGTAATTACGCCCCTTTTGATTTCAACTTTATTTTAAATCTACTACCAAGTTTACGTTGAATTTTATCTAACGCTTCTCCGCCAAATACTCTTTCAAGTACTCCTGTGCGGATTGCTAACATTACGTAAACAAAGCCACCAATACTTGCACAAATCGCAACTGTAATTAAAGCACCCATACGGCCATCAGGCGAAATCATGAAGGATAGAAGCCATTGTGATAGTTTTACAGCAATAACCATTATAAGTGTTAATACTGCAATTTGGAATGTTCTCTTATATACAACACCAAATGAATAGTGTGCATGTTTTTTGATTTGTCTATTCGTATACCATACGGAAACTAAGAAGCCAACTGCTGTCGCCAGGATTGCTCCTATTGTACCGAAATAACGAATAAAGATTACGTTACATACGAATTTCAAAATAACACCCATAACAAGCGCGACAATCGCATGTTTTTGTTGATTAATCCCTTGCAGAATCGCCGCTGTTACTGTAAATAAAGCAAATAACAACGCAACTGGCGCATACCACATTAATACTTGTCCACCTAGTGGATCAGCGTCGTAAAACGCAGTATAAATTGGATATGCAAGTGAAGAAATACCGATAACTGCTGGCAATGTTAAAAACATATTTGCCTGGAATGTTTGTGTAATTTGTAATTTTAAATAACGATATTGTTTTTCAGTAAACGATTTTGTAATCGCTGGCACAAGCGTTAAACTAAACGCTGTTGCAAGTGATACAGGAATCATAATTAATTTATGCGTCCACATTGTGAAAATACCAAGCGCTCGCTCTGCGATATCGCCTTGACCAATCGCCTGCATAATTGAGTTGAATGTCAATGTATCAATTTGTTGATATAAAGGAATTGTTAACCCAATTACAACGTAAGGAATTGCATATGCAAATAATTCTTTAAATAATTGAACGGTACTTACTGTCGATTCTGGTACAGTTTGTTCAATTAAATATTGATCCAAATGTTTTTTACGTTTTAGCCAGTACCAAATGAGTACGCCAAGCGCTCCAACTGCTGAAACGAACGCAGCAAATGTCGCTACCCCAACTGCTGTTGCAACTGTGCCGCCAAGTACTTTAATAACGATAAAACTACCTGTTAATAAAAAGGCGATACGAATAATTTGTTCAATAATTTGCGAAACAGTAGTTGGTCCCATCGATTGGTGACCTTGGAAATAACCACGAATTAAACTCGCTGCCGGTACAACAATAAGCGCAAAACTTACAAGACGAATAATCGTCGTAACTTCTTCTATCTTATTTTGTAAACTTTGTTTACCAAGCATTGCTTCTGCAAACCATGGCGCCGTCATATACAGTACTAGGAACGAAAGAACCCCTGATACTATCATCATAACCATTCCCGAGCGGAACATTCTCCGGCTCGTCTTATAATCACCAAGCGCATTATATTTGGAAACGAATTTCGAAACAGCAAGCGGCACACCTGCCGTTGCGATACTTAAAAAGATCGTATATGGAATGTATCCATATGTATAGAGCGTTCCGCCTTCTGTGCCTACCAATGCATGAAACGGAAAGACGTAAATCATGCCTAAGAACTTTACTAAAAATGTTCCTAACGTAACGATAAGCGTTCCGCGCAGAAATTTTGAATCGGACATACAAAAATCCTCCTACATCTAGATAAAGTGAAACTATTACTAGCAGGAGACTCCTCTCCTACTCCTTATTAGTTGAACCATTCGAGCTTTTACGGGCCAGTGACCCCCCTCTTTACTTCTCTTAAGTCTTAAGGTTTTAGTCTTATTGCCCACAAATAGCAGGATAGTGCTGAACTCTAACTTTTGTATTGTACCACAATTCTCCCATCAAGCAGTACTTCACCCTATTTTTCTTTTAAGAGAAAACATGCTATTCTTTTAGGCAGGAAATGTAGAAAATGAGGTCGATATATTATGCATTATGATGTTATTGTCATCGGCGGCGGTCCTTCTGGGCTAATGGCTGCAATCGGTGCTGCAGAAGAAGGCGCAAGCGTCTTACTTCTTGATAAAGGAAATAAGCTTGGACGTAAACTTGCGATTTCTGGTGGCGGTCGTTGTAACGTAACAAACCGTCTACCACTTGATGAAATCGTTAAACATATACCAGGAAACGGGCGCTTCTTATACAGTGCTTTTTCTATTTTTAATAATGAAGATATTATTACATTCTTCGAAAATCTAGGTGTTAAATTAAAAGAAGAGGACCATGGTCGCATGTTCCCTGTATCAAATAAAGCGCAATCTGTTGTAGATGCACTTTTAACACGATTAAAAGACTTAGGTGTAAAAATACGTACGAATACACCTGTTGAAACAATTGAATATGAAAATGGTCAAACGAAAGCAGTTGTATTACAAACAGGCGAAGTGTTAGAAACGAATCACGTCGTTATCGCTGTTGGCGGAAAATCAGTTCCTCAAACTGGTTCTACTGGAGACGGATACGCTTGGGCTGAAAAAGCTGGTCATACAATTACAGAGCTTTTCCCAACAGAAGTACCAATCCTTTCAAACGAACCATTTATTCGTGACCGCTCATTACAAGGCCTTGCTTTACGTGATATCAACTTAAGCGTATTAAACCCAAAAGGAAAAGTTGTCATTTCTCATAAAATGGACATGCTCTTCACTCACTTCGGTTTATCAGGCCCTGCTGCTCTTCGTTGTAGCCAATTCGTTGTAAAAACGTTGAAAAAATTCAAAACGAATACAGTACAAATGAGTATCGATGCATTGCCAGAAGAAAATAGTGAACAACTATTCCAGCGCATGCTAAAACAAATGAAAGAAGATCCGAAAAAAGGAATTAAAAACGTTTTAAAAGGTTATGTTCCTGAACGTTACTTCCTATTCTTATTAGAAAAAAATGAAATTGATGGCAGCGAACAAGCTGGACAAGTTTCTCATGAGAAGATTCGTGCACTTGTGAAAGACTTTAAAGAATTTACTGTGAATGTAAATGGTACGCAGTCAATTGAAAAAGCATTCGTTACTGGTGGCGGTGTATCTGTTAAAGAAATTAATCCGAAAGAAATGTCTTCTAAATTCACGAATGGCTTATATTTCTGCGGAGAAGTTCTTGATATTCACGGTTATACTGGTGGTTATAACATTACATCTGCCCTTGTTACTGGTAGAATTGCCGGAACGACAGCTGGAGAAAACGCAAAAATGCAGTATTAAAGAAGAAACAGGACTTCCCTGTTTCTTTTTTTATATGTACATGGAATGCTACAAGATATATCGGCGATTCCTCAAATATATCAAATTACAAAAAAGAACGACAAATCGCCCTCCCCCTAACTTCCCATTTCTTTTTTGTTGCTTTATATACCTTAGTACCTTTATATTTTATATTGTTGAATATTTAAAAAGGGTAAGGGGAAAACAAATGAGAAAAAAAGTCATGATGTCTTTAATGCTAATGACGTTTCTTTCTGCAGTAGAAGGAACGATTGTTAGTACAGCAATACCTCGTATAACGAGTGACTTGTCAGGCGTCGAACTTGTTAGTTGGGTATATGCAATTTATATGCTTGCAACAGCTGTTTCGACTCCAATATACGGAAAACTAGCGGATTTATTCGGCCGCAAAAAAGTTCTGCTCATCGGAGCAACTATCTTCTTAATCGGTTCTGCACTTTGCGGAGTCGTTACATCAATGGAACAATTAATCTTCTTCCGTGCTCTTCAAGGTATAGGCGCTGGCGCTGTTATGCCGATCACAATGACGATTATCGGAGACTTATATAGCGAAGCGAAAGACCGCGCAAAAGCACAAGGCTGGATGAGTGCCGTTTGGGGTGTATCTGGTGTTATCGGGCCGTTAGTAGGCGGATTTTTAGTTGACTCTCTTTCTTGGCGCTATATTTTCTTCTTAAACGTTCCTTTTGGAATTATCGCTTGCCTAATGTTTGCCACTTCTTATAAGGAATCTGTTAAATCCGCCACTAAGCAACATATCGATTACCTTGGTGCAACAGTCTTCTCATTAAGTACAATTGCTCTACTATACGCATTATTAACAGGTAGCAGTAAGCAAAATTGGGGAGATATTTCAATTATCGGCCTATTAATCTTTGCCGCTGTTTCATTCATTATTTTCTTATACATCGAGAAAAAATCTCCGGAACCATTAATTCCGCTAGCACTTTTCTCTAACCGTACATTATCTACAATAAACATACTAACGCTTATTGCTGGTGCAATGATTATTAGTATTACAGTGTATCTTCCAATTTGGAGCCAAGGTGTTTTAGGAAAAAATGCGACAGAAGCCGGACTCATTTTAATGCCGATTCCTGTTATGTGGACATTTGGTGCCATGTTCTCGGGTAACTTAGTTGGCAAATTAAAAACAAAACAAATTATTTTACTTGGAGCTAGCATTTTATCAGTTGCTACCTTCTTATTATTTACATTATCAATAGATTCACCATCATTCCTTATCTATGTTGCAGTCGGATTATTCGGCTTAGGAATGGGGCTTGTCACACCAATTTACATGGTTACAATTCAAGCAGCTGTACCGGCTCATACGCGCGGAACGGCAGTTGGTTTAAACACATTTATTAATACATTTAGTCAAACGTTAGGTGCTGCAATTTTCGGCACGGTCTTCAATACGATGATTCATGCACGCGGCATTAAAAATCTTGATCTTGTTTCTTCTGGCGGACACGGCGGAGCTACAGCAAATGTAGTAACTGAATCACAATCCGCATTAGCCGCAAGTGTACACGTCATTTATATGAGTACTTTCGTATTAGCAGTATTGACTTTAATTATTGCTTGGCTCTTATTAAAGCCAGCTAAACAAACAAGTGAGCAGTAAAAAGAGGATGACCATTTTGGTCATCCTCTTTTTATAAAATCTACTCTTCATTCTCCACAATATGCTTAAGCATGGACAATTTATTATCCCAAAATCGTTCATAATACGAGAGCCACTGCTGTAATTCCTCTAACGGCGCTGGTTGCAGGCGATATATCTTCTCTCTTCCGCTTTTTCTCCCACTCACTAAATTCGCTTCTGAAAGAATATGAAGATGCTTTACAACTGCAGTACGACTCATCGGAAAATGGTCTGTTATTTTGGAAATTGGTAACTCTTTATCACTTAATAACCGTAATACTTCTCGGCGGGTTGGATCAGCAATTGCTTGAAACACATCATATTTCGCTGCTGATGAGGACATTTAACCTTCGACAACCTTTTTCAGTTTTTCATTTACAATCGCTACCCATCCGCCATTCATTCTATCGCGAATAATAGAGCTCTTCGCATTCGCTTTCGGAAGAATTTCATCAGGATGTTTCCAGCCGCCGTGAATTAACGTAAATTCTGTTTTATTATCTCCTAAGTCTTTCAAATGAAATGAAACAACCCAGCCATCTGTGTCCCATGAGAAAGATAAATGGTTCGGCTCATCAATTTCTAACACTTTACATGGTGATGGCCCAAATGGTGATTGCACATGAAATTCATGTCCTACCTCTAATTCGAAATCGTTTGGCATAAACCATGACGCAATTCCCTCTGCAGTAGATACTACACTCCATACTTTTTGAATAGACGCGTTAAAAACGATTGTTTGTTTAATATCATTTAATGTATTTTGTTGTTCCATTTTCATTCTCCTTCATTCGGCATAAAAGCAACACCTTTTAGTTTCATTTCAGATAATATAACACCTTTTGGTTACATGTCAAGAAAGGCTCTTTTTGTTGAGAAATTCTCAACATTTTTTCAACAGGACAAACACCCTCTCAACATGAAACTCCACCATTCGTATTGAAAGAAGCGCCTTACTTATATCATGCGTAATTCGCCTCTCCTCCTTCCCTCTGAGGCAATACGCGAGATATAAAAAATCAGAGAGAATATGCCCACCATTTGAGTAGGTAGTTATTTCTCTTCTCCTTAACATTTCCTTAGGAGCGAAATGACTACCCACTCACTTTTTTTAACAAAATAAAAAGGGTAAATAACTGTTACGATTTATTTAACCAATTATAACCAAAGTTAATTAAATATATCAGTAAGCCCTGCTAGTCAAGTGATTGGCTAGTAGTGAGGGTTAACTGCGGGCAATCCCTAAAGCTGATTGAACTACAACGTGGCTAGAAATAGCGAGCGTGAATGTCGCGAAAGCAGAAAAAATCAATCAGATCGTGCAAGGTTAAATCCTAAACACTAGAACAATGGGTCTTCCGCCTCGAATCATCTAAGTCAAAATGGATAAGATGATTCGAGGCGACTATCTCGTATAACTGACGAGAGTACATCACAAGCCTATGGTGATGGAAAAATCCTCTATCTCTAAAGAGATAAACATATAGTCTGCGCTCATGTGACAACATGAGAAGTTCATAAGAGAACTGGCTAAGGAATTGCGCCCTTAGTTGAACAAGATAAATTTTATTGAATCTATCAAACTTTATTGAAAATATCGAACATACGCGCTATGTTAGGTTCAATGAGGTGAGAATAATAATGAAATTTTCACGAGTTAGTCAAGTATCAGAATTAACAGGTTTGCATCCGAGTAGTCTCAGGAGAATGCTGGTGGAACACGCTACCATTCAGAAGAACCAATCTTTCATTATCTGAAAGGTGAGTGCCCGAATAATCGCACAGTAAAGGAGTTAAATTCTGATGATATTGGCGAAGAAAGTCAGACTGATTCCAACGTCTGAACAAGAAAAAGTGCTTAGAAACCATGCTGGTGCTGCAAGATTCGCTTATAACTATTGTAAAAGAATGAGTGATAGATACTATAAGCTATTTGGAAAATCTGTTTCACAGTTAGCTTTACAGAAACGATTTACAAAGATCAAGAAGCGAAAGAGATATGAGTGGTTAAAAGACATCAACGCACAAGTTCCCAAACAGGCTTCAAAAGATTTTGATACGGCGAGGAAACATTCGTTCAAAAAGTACAAAAATGGTTATCACACTTCTTATAAATCCAAAAAAGATTTAATCCAAGGATTTTATGCCAATTATGAAAGACTGATTATAGGAAAGAAAGTAGTTCATATTCAGTCCATTGGAGAAGTGAAAACAAGCCAACAACTACCAAGAAACAAAAAAACATCAAATCCAAGAGTTACCTTTGATGGTCGTCACTGGTGGATTAGTGTAGGGTTCCAAGAAGACTTTGAAGCACAAGAACTAACCAATGAGTCGATTGGTGTGGATGTCGGTTTAAAAGAGCTGTTTGTAGCTTCTAATGGTACGAAAGAACGAAATATAAACAAAGATGCCAAGGTTAAAAAGCTTTTGAAAAGGAAAAAATCAGCACAAAGAGATATGTCTAGGAGATTTAAAAAAGGTGTAAAAATTCAATCTGCCGGATATGAAAAAGCTAAAGCTGAGCACCTGCGGTTATCTAGGAAAATTATGAATATCCGAAATAACCATATCCAACAAGCAACAGCTAACTTGGTGAAAACCAAACCAATGAGGATTGTTGTGGAAGACTTACCTATCTCAAACCTGTTAAAAAACAAAAAACTATCGAAAGCATTTTCAT